>JAIXVO010000474.1 GCA_027482985.1 Cyanobacteriota bacterium | reverse complement strand
GGTGGCGCAAGATCGGCAACGCGCTGAAACCGCCCTCCGCAGTTCCCAGGAAAAATTTGCCAAAGCCTTTAGTGCCTCCCCCGATTTCATCACCATCACCCATATGACCACGGGCTGCTTCTTAGAAGTTAACGATAGTTTCTTGCAGCGATCGGGCTTTACCCGCGAAGAAGTGTTGGGCAAAACCGTGTTTGAACTGGATGCCTGGGCCAATCGGCGCGATTCCGCCCACGTCATGCGGTTGTTAGCCGAACAAGGCCACATTTACGACCTGGATATTGAACTGCGCACGAAAGCCGGGGAAGTGATCACCGCGCTGCTGTCGGCGGAAATTATTGAGCTGGAGGGTGAGCCTTGCATGCTGGCCGTCACCAAGGACATCACCGATCGCACCCGCGCCGAAGCCGTCATTCGCGAAAGCCAGAAGAAATACCGCGATCTGGTGGAATCAACCAACAGCATCATTGTGCGGATGAATCCCGATGGCATCATCACCTTCCTCAATACCTACGGACAACAGTTCTTTGGTTACTCGGAAGCCGAAATTGTCGGTCACAGTGTGTTTGGCACGCTGATCCCCAAAACGGCCAGCTTTGAAGCCGAATTGACGGCCTGGATTGAGTTCATCTCCCTCACCCCCGAACACCATCAGGATATTGAAGCCGAAAACATCCGCCGCAGTGGGGAAGTCGTGTGGGTGAAATGGTCGACCAAAGCCATTTTGAATGATGAGAATCAGGTCGCTGAGATCTTGTCCGTGGGATTTGACATCAGCGATCGCAAACGGGCGGAAGCTGCCCTCCAGGAAAAAGAACAGTATCTCCGCTTGATTCTGAACAACATTCCGCAGCAGGTGTTCTGGAAAGATACCAATCTCACGTTCCAGGGCTGTAATCGCAACTGGGCGATCGCGGAAGGGGTAGATGATCCCGAACTGGTGATTGGCAAAACAGATTACGATCTGGTGCCCACTGTCGAAATTGCCGAACACTATCGGGCAATGGATCGGCACATCATGGAGACGGATACACCATTGCTGCATAGTGTGCAGCCCAAAACTTACAACGCTGACGGCAACACCAGCTGGCTCGATGTCAGCAAGATCCCCATTCATAATCCCATGGGCGATGTGATTGGCATTCTCAGCGTGATTGAAGATGTCACTTTCCGCAAAGAAGCCGAGGAAGCCCTGAAAGCGGAACAAGAAAAAACCGAGTTGTTGCTGTTGAATGTTTTACCTGCCGCGATCGCCCAACAACTGAAACAAAGTTTGGGTGGGCTACAAGATGATGAAAACCGCGCCCTGATTGCCGAAAGCTTTGATGAAGTCACCGTCTTATTTGCCGATATTGTCAACTTTACGACCCTCTCAGCGAATATTTCTGCGACTGATCTCGTCGGGCTACTGAATCGCATTTTCACGGTGTTTGACGATCTCTGCGAACGGCATGACCTGGAAAAGATCAAAACCATTGGCGATGCTTACATGGCAGTCGGCGGCTTACCCAAACCCCGCCCCGATCACGCCGAAGCGATCGCGAATCTGGCGATCGACATGCGCCAGGAAATGACCCAATTCCTAACTTACGAAGGGCAGGCGATCGAAGTTCGGATTGGGATCAATACGGGTTCTGTCGTGGCTGGGGTAATCGGCAAGAAAAAATTCACCTACGACCTCTGGGGTGATGTGGTGAATACGGCCAGTCGGATGGAATCCCACGGTGTTTCGGGCAAAATTCAGGTGACGGCAGCAACCTACGAACGCCTGAAGCATGCGTATGATTTTGACATCCGGGGGGCGATCGAGGTCAAAGGCAAAGGCGAGATGAAAACCTACTGGCTGCAGGGGAAACGCTAAGGAGAATCGAGACAAATCCCCGCCCCTGTTCGGGTGAGTCTGGTTGAGTGGGATCAGGTCACGGAAAAATTTTTAACACCACCGTTACTGCTGCCAGTGGCTTGACCGCGATCGCCCAACCGTAGCCTCAACGCCTGCCGCCATGGGTGGGCGGTGCTTTCGGGTGACTGGCGATTTTCTCCTGGGTTTCTGTGCCAAATCGGGCAGCGTGAATTACTGTGTTAGGACAGATTTTTGGTTCTTACTCGGTCTGTCCCATGATCACTCGTTCTATGTCTCACGTCCGAGCAGTCCTCACCGAGCAATGGACACACTTCCGGCAAGTCTCATCCTGGCAGCACTGGGGCGCTTTCGTGGTGACGCTGGTGGGTGTCACTACGCCCTTTTTGGCGGTCAAACCCGTACAGTCGGAGGCGTTTCCCCCCTACTGTCAGCAAACCCCCGCCGCGATCGCCCAGAAAGATCAGTTGCGGCAGGCGGCAAATCGGGGTGACAAAGCGGCGCAACGGCAATATCAGACGTTGCTGAATCAACACGCGGAGCGCCTGCGCCAGTGTCGGAGTCAAACCTGGCCGCAGAATCAGGCGATTTGGATTCGGTTGTATCCCTGTGATGTGAAACCGGGCGTGCTGGAATCTGTCCTGGATCGCATTGTCGATCGCGGTTACAACCAGGTTTATGTGGAAGCGTTTTACAACGGCAAGGTCTTACTCCCGGCCAACCAAAATCCGACACCCTGGTATTCGGTTTTGATTGGCTCTGGGTCGGACAATGAAGATCTGTTGGCACAGGTCATTCAAAAGGGTCGAGCAAGGGGCTTGAAGATCCATGCCTGGTTGTTTGGCATGAACTTCGGGGCGAGTTATGTGCGACGGTTCGATCGCCAGCAAGCGATGGCTCGGAATGGCTTGGGGCAGACCAGCTTGACGGCGACCATTGTGGGCGGGTTAAGTACGGACTTGGGGCAACTCAATCCCGAAGAAGCGTTTATTGATCCCTATAATCCCCAGGTGCGGCAGGACTATGAGACGTTAATTGCCGCGATCGCCCAACGCCAACCAGATGGCATTTTGGTGGATTACATTCGCTACCCTCGCGGCTATGGTGGGGCTTCGGTGGTCAGCAAAGTGCAGGATTTGTGGGTGTACGGCACGGCTTCCCAACAAATGTTGATGCAACGCGCCCGCAATGCCGTGGGTGCCACTTTGTTACAACGCTATTTGACTCAGGGCGTGCTACGAGCAGATGATTTGAAAGCCGCGGCGAAATTATTTCCCAAAGAGAAGGCGGCAGTGTGGCAGGGGATCAACCCAGTGGCGATGAGCAGTGGGACGGTGACAGCTCAACAAGCGGCTAAACTACAAGCGGAACTCTGGCGCTTGTCTGTGGCTCATGCCGCGCAAGGGGTGATTGATTTTGTCGGCAATGCCGTCTCTACGGTGCGCAACCATCGTCTACCTGTAGGACTGGTCTTTTTCCCAGAAGGCAATGCCACCGTGGGACAGGGGTACGATTCCCGATTGCAACATTGGGATCGGTTTCCCTCGACTGCGGAATGGCACCCCATGTCCTATGCCCTCTGTGGCAATACCAGCTGCATTATGCAACAAATTCAGCGCGTGTTAACCAGTGCGCCACCGGGGACAGAAGTGAAGCCCGTACTGGCAGGTATCTGGCAGCAATCGCTGGGTCCTCGCCCCCCGCTGGAAGCGCAGATGCAATCCCTCAAGGCATTAGCGCCCCAAATTAAAACCGTCAGTCACTTTGCCTATTCCTGGCAAGAACCCGGTTCCGATCGCGAACGGAAATCCTGCACTTTCCGCTAATCAGTCTACTTCTAACCAACAAAGTACTTGTAAGGGCAGGTTTAGCACCAGCATCAGTGGCTCTCACCAACCCTGCGGCAAAACCTGAAAATTCTTTCTAATACCGATTTAAACAGCTTCTAGGGCAGATCATGGATTGGGAGGGGCAGGTTTCGGCGTTGAATCAACATCGAACCTAAAGTTTATTGCTAAACCCGCCCCTACAGGCATTTGCCGCGATCGCAATGGAATTTGGTATCAGAAACCTTCTCAGCCAATGAAACTAGGGAGGCATTGCCCTCTGCCTCCTGCCCTCAATCCGTTTTGGGCATGAGCCAATCCGTCGTTTCCAGCGTCAGGCTAAATTCGGCGGTGCCAGTGTTGACATATTGAATGTTGCGGATGGTGCAGGCATAATCCCAGCCTGTGGCCTCGGTCACAACTTTGGCGATCGCCTGTTCTAAAGCGCGAGTGTTGACTTCTTTCAGCTTATTTTCCAGTTCCATAACCAATTTATCCTTGCACGTGCATTCTGGAGCTGCCGCGATCGCCACAGCCTGCTTCATCTTAGGGCAATTTCAGCCGCATCCCGTCCCAGGTGGCGATCGGTTGAGTGGATTGGACGCGGTGCATGCCAGCGGCGGCAAAACGGGCAAAGGCGGCATCGGCGGACTCACTGAAGTCTACGATCCCAGGGACGACGACGGGAGAGGTGCAGTCTTCCAGCAGGTAAACTTTTTGCGCCAGGGTGGGATCAACGGCTTGAATTTCCGTGAGTAAGTCGGCGATCGTCCAGGCGACACAATGACTTTTCGCCTGACCTGCAATCATCACGGCATCGAAGGCGAGCAGCTTTTGCATCAGCGGGGTGTTGGGTTGAGCGATCGCCTGTCCGGTGGTGTCTTGAGTCACTTCGGGGCGCAACACGGAGTAATTTTCGGTGAGGGGATGATTGCCTTTGAGTTCAAAGCGGGTTTGGCTGGTACGGGCGATCGCGTGGAAAAAACAGGCTTCTTCGACGGCGGCGACTAGGGCATGACCAATGCCCCCCAACATGGAATGGTAGGGCCAGACGGTGAGGGGATATTTGCCATCCTGGGTCAGTTGGCGGGTGTAGTGCAAGGCATATTGCTGGAGATCAGCAGGCTCCCAACCCAGACTCGCGGCGATCGCGGGATTCACTTGCCATTGCCCCTGTTCTACATCCGCCAGCGCAATCATAGTGGCAGTGGGGATGGGATGTTCGCCAGCCGCATTCACCCAAAAAATGGGATGGAAAATTTGGATGGCGGTATGGGTGTCCAGCGTCGGCACAATTTCCGTGATCACATCCAGGTTGCGATAGATGAATTCACACAGCCGCACGTTGTCGGCGATCGCCCCCTGCCCAGACTGCCCACCGACAAATAACTCAAACTCCGGCAGACAAAAGGTGTTCTGGACATCGATCGCGAGGAGACAGATGCGGGTGAGATCGTGGGCGGCAGGTTGAATGTCGTACTGTTGCGCCCATTGGGTGGCAGCGGCTGCCCGTTGTTGATAGGGCACGCGCCAAACTTGCCCAACGGTGGCGGGATTGAAAAAATCGGGCAGCGGTAACGGTTGTTGCAGGGTCATCAGGTCATTCACCAGAACAGGTTTGCTTGATTCTAGCTATTTATAGTGAAAATTACCATAATTAAGAGGGTTTTGCTCCGTGAAGTCGCTCAAAAACCTTGAAAAACTTAGCCTTTCCCGTTTTAACCGTGCCCTATGACCGTTATAATCATTAATAATCGTTTACGAAGTGAAACAGTAACAGAGGGAGTAGCGATCGTGGCTGGATTTTTTGGGTTGTTTGGGGGCAAGAAAAAGGACGAAGTATCTGCTCAAGAGCAGGCGAACAATGGTCAGGCTTACTATCTGAACATGGATGAAGCTCGGACTTATGGTGATTTAAACTACATGCGAACGGTGAAAAAAGTCCGCCGCACGTATCCCAAGACGGTGAATAACGCCGAAATCGAAATGGAAAAAGAAGTGTCCTCCATGACGATGAATAATGGCGAACTCGGCGCTCAGGTGCCGAAGGTGTCGATGGGATCGATCGTGACTTCAACTCCGGCTGAAACCACAAATGGCAATGGTGCAGCACCCACAAATTCTGAGGTAACTGCTCGGCGCAAGGCGGACTCCAGCATGGATATGTTCCGCAATATGGCGAAAGACATCCGCAAGTAATCAATTTTCCTTGTGTTGTGGTTATGGGTGGGGTGCAATTCGCGCCCCATTTTTTTGTGCTGTTAAATAGCGGATAAATGGCTCTTCCGCTTAGTCTGTCTAAAACTGTCCAGTGAATCTACTGGATATAATGAATGCACCATCTGAGGTACGGAGACGTGTATGACCGTTAGGCAACCTCGATACAGTAAAGAAGAGTTTGCTTATGGCGAAGAACCAAATAGTTATTTGAAAGAACAATTGTCAAAACTAACTGTTGGGACAATTCTTTTTCCAGCAGAAGGAGAAGGACGAAATGCAGTTTTTGCAGCCAAAATTGGTTGGACTGTTTCTGCATTC
>JAIXVO010000161.1 GCA_027482985.1 Cyanobacteriota bacterium | reverse complement strand
TAGCCCATGAAATTTTGAATCCCGTGAATTTTATCTGCGGCAATTTGGACTATCTCTCAACCTACAGCCAGGATTTAATTCAGGTGTTGCAAGCTTACGAAACTGAGTTTCCTGATGCGACTCCCAACATCAGTCAGTTAAAAGATGATGTGGAGTTTAATTTTCTCCTGCAAGACTTTCCCAAAATGATTGCCAGTATGCAAATGGGGTCGGAGCGGTTGAAGAAAATCATCACAGCGCTGCGCAGTTTTTCGCATATTGATGAGACGATCAAGCGCCCTCTGGATATTCATGACAGCCTGGACAATACGCTGCTGATTTTGAATGCCCGGATTAAGATGGGGATCACGGTGGTGAAAGCGTATGAGCCATTACCCTCGGTGGCCTGCTTCTCAGGACAGGTGAGCCAGGTATTTACCAATTTGATCGGGAATGCGATCGATGCTTTAGCGGAACGGGCTGAAGCGAATGCTGATCCCACCTGGAAGCCAGAATTGGTGATTACAACCCAGGCCGTGGCAGGGGGTGAAGGTGCGATTGATCGCGTCATCATTACCTTTCAAGACAACGGCATGGGTATTCCATTGACCATCCAATCCAAAATTTTTGACACCTTTTTCACCACGAAACCCGTGGGTAAGGGGACGGGCTTTGGCCTCGCGATCGCGCGGCAGATTATTGTCGAAAAACACGGGGGCGAGTTAACCCTGACCTCAACACCAGGCGTGGGCACCACGTTCACTGTGTCGCTGCCCCTGACTTAAGCGGGAGTTGAATCACAAAAGTAGCTCCCTGGCCGGGGGTGGAATCGACGTGAATGGAGCCATGATGCTTCTGGACGATGATCTGGTGGGCGATCGCCAAGCCGATTCCGGTCCCTTTGCCGGGAGCTTTCGTCGTGAATAAGTAATCGAAGATGCGAGATTGAATCGTGGGAGCCATCCCCATTCCGTTGTCGCGCATCCGAATTTCGATCAGTTCACCATTGCCGCTCAACGCCGTTTGGATCGTAATTTGTCCGACGTATCCAGGATTACCAGCTTCCACAGCCGTTTGATAAGCTTCCTCGATCGCATCGACTGCATTAGCCAGGAGATTCATGAACACCTGATTCAGTTGTCCGGCATAGCATTCCACCAGCGGTAAATCACCGTACTCTTTCACGATCGCGATCGCGGGCATTTTGTCCTTTTGCTTGAGCCGATAGTGGAGAATCACCAGGGTACTATCGAGACCCTCATGTAAGTTGACAGGCTTACATTCAGCTTCATCCAGGCGAGAGAAATTGCGCAGTGAGAGGACGATTTTACGAATGCGATCGGCACCCAACTCCATCGAGTTCATCAGCTTTTGTAAGTCACTCGTCAAAAACTCCAGATCAATACTCTCAATGTAGTCCTGTACCGGTTGAGGCGGAGTCGGCACGTATTTCTGGTAATAGTCAATCAGGTGTAAAAGATCTTGAATGTAGTCCTCGGCAGGTTGTAAGTTGCCGTAGATAAAATTGATCGGATTATTAATTTCGTGCGCGACTCCCGCCACCAGTTGCCCCAGGGAAGACATCTTCTCGCTTTGCACAAGTTGTAATTGCGATTGTTGCAAGCTGGTGAGGGCCGTCGAGAGTTCTAGCGTGCGTTGAGCTAAAGCTTTTTGCGTTGCCCGTAATTGGAGATGCACTTGAATCCGCGCCAGGGTTTCCTCATGCTGGATGGGTTTGGTGACATAATCCACTGCCCCTAAACTCAACCCTTTCACCTTATCCACGGTATCCGATAAGGCCGTCATAAAAATCACGGGAATGTCGCCCGTGGCTGGATTGGTCTTCAGGCGTTGACAGGTTTCAAATCCATCCATCCCCGGCATCATCACATCCAGCAAAATGATGTCAGGTTGGAAGATTTGCAGCCGTTGCAGGGCAATTTCGCCACTTTTCGCGATCGCCACTCGATAGCCAAATTCTTCCAGCACATCAAACAACACTTGAATGTTGGTGGGGTTATCATCCACTAACAAAATCGTAGCTTTGGGGGGAGTTGGCTCCGTTGGCGGTTTAAGCACAGCAGGGTGGGAGGTCAACATGCAAAACTCCTGATGATGGCTAAGACTGGGCTAGGAACAGGGTTAATTTCAGGGTACAGAGAAGATGTGGCAACACTGTGGCAGGTCACACGGTGGCAGGTCACACGGTGGCAGGTTACACGGTGGCAGGTTATACGGTGGCAATCGAGCCTAAGCATCGGGTTGGAGAATTTTTAAGATGGCTTCTTCATCAAACTTTTGGCTCAATTCCAGTACCTTGCGGGTGAAGGGTAAATAAACTGGGTCGAGGGCCTGTAACCGATGCGCCTCCTCCTGGATCGTGGTGATCAGGCCCAGTTGAGCCGCTTCATAAAGTGCTGCTAATTCGGCGGCGGGCGGCATAATCCAATCCGGAGCGGTGATAGCGGGGTGGGGTGGGGCAGGTGTGTCAGTGGCATAGACCCATTGCAAGTGCAAGTGTCGCTGTAACGCTTGCAACAATCCGGCAAATTCAATCGGTTTGGGGAAGAAGCTATTACACCCTGCCGTCATAGCAGCCTGGGCATCGACGATGGAGGCGATCGCGGGGGAGGCGATGATCGGTGTCTGGGCAAAATCGGGTAGCTGCCGCAAGTGTGCCACCAGTTCTAAGCCTGTCATGGGTGACATCATGACATCGGTCATGATCAGATCGGGGCGCGATCGCAGGGCGGCATCGAATCCCGCCTGCCCACTGTCCGCAGTGATCACCCGGAAGCCGAGGGGTTGCAACATTCCCGCTACCACAGCGCAATTTTCGGCATGATCATCAATCACCAGGATGGTACGGCGATCGCCCTGGTAGCCACACACTGTTTGTAATTCTGGGGCAGGCTGATAGAAGGGATCTTGGACGGCAGCGATCGCCACCTCAAACCAGAAAGTACTGCCCTGCCCCACCTCACTGGCAACCTGAATTTCGCTGCCCATTTTGTGGACAATTTCTTGACTGATCGCTAACCCCAGACCTGTCCCTTCATTGTTGCGATCGCTCTGGGTGGCCTGCTCAAACGGGCGGAAAATAGCGGCTTGCTGGGCGGGTGCAATCCCAATGCCCGTGTCCTGCACCACAAACCGCAGGCGATCGGCCTGATCTGCCGTTGTCGCTTCGATCCAGTCCACGCGCAACGTTACCCTGCCTTGATCCGTGAACTTGACCGCATTACTAAGCAGATTCAATAACACCTGGCGTAATCGTTTGTCGTCGGCGTGAATCGCGATCGGTAACCGGGGATCAGACTGGTAGTCAAATTGGATGCCCTTCTGTTCGGCTTTGATGCGGCAAATATCGACCGTGCTGGACAGGAAATTGGCGAGGTGGAAATCGCGCGGGTAGAGTTCCATCCGCTGCACTTCTAGTTTGGAAAAATCCAGGATGTCGTTGATTAAGGTCAATAAGTGCGACCCACACTGATGAATCACGCCCAATCCTTTGAGGTGTCGTTCGGTCGTCGCGGGGTCGCGTTGCAAAATTTGGGTGTAGCCCAGAATGCCATTCAGCGGCGTGCGCAGTTCGTGGTTCATGTTGGCTAAAAATTCGCTCTTGGCGCGGTTCGCCACTTCCGCCGCTTCTTTCGCCGTTTGCAACTCCTGGGTGCGATCGCGCACCCGTTGTTCCAAATCTTCATTCACCGATTCCAATGCCTGCCGAGAATGGGCTAACTTCGATCCCATCTGATTGAAGGCAGTTGCCAGTTGCCCAATTTCATCCTTTTTCGGGTAAACCAGACGGTAATTCAGATTCCCAGTCCCCAATTCATCAGCGCCTTGTTGCACTTGTTTGAGCGATCGCAACACTGGACGCAAAATCCACCAGAAGTTAGCCAGCAGTAAAATCAATAGCAACACTTGGGTCCCAATCAAAATGGCGGAAGTGACCATGTCCGTTTGGGCTAGCATGCCTTCTGCCGCGCTGCGCTCCTGCCGCGATTGCTGGTCAATCCGCCGCAACACCACCTGCATTTCCTGCCAAAGTCGATTGATTGTGCGAAACTGTCGCTGGGTTTCGGTGCGGGATTGGATGGAGGGTTGCTGGGTGACTTGCCGCAAGGCCTGGTCTAACTGCTCAAACTCGGCGTAGTGCCGTTGCAGGAAGGCAATGTCTGGGGTTCGCCGGAGTTCTGCCAGCCGTTGGAGTAAGCGCAAGAAGGTGTCATCGTGCGGCGGGATCATACCAATTTCGTCTGCACCCAACAGCACGCCATCCTTTAACGCCATGACATCGGCATAGAAACTGGATTCCATCTGATCAATCAGTTGGACGCTCTCGTTCGCCACCAAAAATTGCCCTAATGCCTGGTTATGGTGATATAGTCGCCAGGCACTGCCGCCGCCGCCCAGTAGGGCGATCGTGCCAATCATGCCAACAGAGGCACCGACAAACTGAGTCGCAATTTTCATCTGTCTTTCCTCGGTTGCTCAGGGTTTGCTGCGTTTCATGTCCAGGTGCAAGGGCGGCTGATTTCAGTCCACAAACGGGATCACTCCTTTAGCGTGCCCGTTGCGATCGCGGGGAGGCGCAATGCAGCATTTAATTTTTCCTAAGAAATTAAGCGCAGGGCGGCAAGCTCCCAGCCAATGGGACAACCGAGAAAAACAGAATGTCCCATTTTGTAAACAGCTAAGTTAGAATTATTGAGGCTTCTTTACCAAACGATGCGTTTTCTTGATTAGAAAGCTTCCTTAAGAAGTTCGTCCCACACATCCTTTATCCACCCCTGGAACCGTTTTTATGACTCTGCCTATCCGCAATGTTGCGATCATTGCCCACGTTGACCACGGCAAAACAACGCTTGTTGATGCTCTGTTGAAGCAGGCGGGCACGTTCCGAGAAGGCGAGGAAGTACCGGATTGCGTGATGGACTCGAACGATCTGGAACGGGAACGGGGCATTACCATCCTGTCGAAGAATACTGCCGTTCGCTACAAAGAAACCCTGATTAATATTGTGGACACCCCTGGACACGCCGATTTTGGTGGTGAAGTGGAACGGGTGTTGGGTATGGTAGACGGGTGTCTGCTGATTGTGGACGCGAACGAAGGTCCCATGCCGCAGACCCGCTTTGTCTTGAAAAAAGCGTTGGAACAGGGCTTACGCCCGATTGTGCTGGTGAACAAGATTGACCGCCCCCAGGCTGATCCCCATGCAGCGATCGATAAGGTGCTGGATCTGTTCCTGGAGTTGGGCGCAGATGATGATCAGTGCGATTTTCCTTACCTGTTTGCATCAGGTTTAACAGGCTTTGCGATCGACAAACTGGAAGACGAACGCGTCGATATGAAGCCGCTGTTTGATGCCTTTTTGCGTCATGTGCCGCCCCCAGTGGGTGATCCCGATGCGCCCCTGCAACTCCAGGTGACCACCCTCGACTATTCGGAATACCTGGGTCGGATTGTGATTGGGCGGATTCACAACGGCACGATTCGGGCGGGACAACCCGCTGCCCTGGTGACGGAAACAGGCGCGATTGTGAAGGCGAAAGTCTCGAAGCTGATGGGCTTTGAAGGCTTGAAGCGGATCGAGATTGAGTCGGCTTCGGCGGGTAACCTGGTGGCTGTGGCGGGTTTTGCCGATGCCAACATTGGGGAAACCATCACCTGCCCGAATGAGCCGATGGCATTGCCGTTGATCAAAGTGGATGAACCTACTTTGCAGATGACCTTCTCGGTGAATGATTCGCCGTTTGCGGGACAGGAAGGCAAATTGGTGACTTCGCGGCAAGTGCGCGATCGCCTCTTCCGCGAACTGGAAACCAATGTGGCGCTGCGCGTGGAAGAAACCGATTCCCCCGATCGCTTCCTGGTGTCGGGACGAGGTGAACTGCACCTCGGGATCTTGATTGAAACCATGCGGCGGGAAGGCTACGAGTTTCAGGTATCCCAACCCCAAGTGATTTACCGCGAAGTCGGTGGTCATCTCTGTGAACCTTACGAAACGCTAGTACTGGATGTGCCCGATGAAGCCTCCGGGAGCTGTATTGAGCGGTTGGGGCAACGGAAGGCCGAAATGCAAGATATGCAAGTGGGCACCAATGGTCGCACCCAGTTGGAATTTGTCATCCCGGCGCGAGGCTTGATCGGCTTCCGGGGCGAATTTATGCGCCTGACGCGGGGCGATGGGATCATGAACCATAGCTTCTTCGACTATCGCCCGATCGTCGGTGATATTGAAGCCCGTCGGAATGGCGTGCTGATTTCCTTTGAAGAAGGTGTCGCCACGTTCTACGCCCTGAAAAACTCGGAAGATCGCGGCCTCTTCTTCATCAAACCCGGCACCAAGGTCTACAGAGGCATGATCATCGGCGAACACAATCGTCCTCAAGATCTGGATCTGAATGTTTGCAAGACCAAGCAGCTTACCAACCACCGCGCTTCCGGCGGTGATGAATTAGTGCAGTTACAATCGCCTCTGGAAATGAGCCTGGAACGCGCGTTGGAATACATCGGCCCGGACGAATTGCTGGAAATCACGCCAGAGTCGATTCGGTTGCGGAAGATGTCGAAAGAGAAGAAGCTGGCGAAACGGTAAGGAGTTGGAGGGAGAGGGAGGTGAGGGAATGGGAGGAAGCGGAAAGTCTGATTTTGCTTTTCCTTGACCTGCTTAACACTTCTGCTGCTCTCTTACTCTTCCCTGCTAACTCCCTTTCCCTCCTTCTTATTCCTCCACCTCCCTTTCCCTCCCTCTCATTCCTTCTCCTCCCTAGTCCGGAAACGCCAACCCCGTCGCCGGGTCTCGAATGTATAGCCCAAGCGTGAGGCTGTTGACGACGTGATCCCAGATGGGGATGTAGCGATCGCGATCGGTGGCCCAGAAGTCGAAGGTAATCAGGGATTGAATTTGGGAGCCGAGGCCGACGCAGATGCGGGAATAGGCTTCGCGGTCTTCGGTGGCATCCATAAATTTCAGCTCGATCCACACGATGCGGGCGGTTTGGCGTTTAAGGGTGGTGACTTCGCCGATCTCGACAACGTTGCGGGTATCCTCTTTGGCGATCTTGCGGAGAATGGCTTCCAGCGGAAACAGGCTGTAGTCGTTGTCG
>JAIXVO010000633.1 GCA_027482985.1 Cyanobacteriota bacterium | reverse complement strand
GTTTGAGTGGAGTTTGACGAAGGGACTGTACCGTTCGCCGGGGGTAGATAACCGCTGGATAGATGAAACGGCTCCCGCTGGCAATCAGAAACCTGCCGCCCTCGATCGCACCATTGATCCCGTCGATGTACTAGAACATTTGCAGGATGTGCCGTTGCGGGCGGTGTTTTGGCTGAAAGATTTTGCCAAGCATTTGAATGATCCGCTGGTGGCGCGGCAGTTTCGAGAAGTGGCGCAACTCTTTTCGCAAACGCGCTCGGCGATCGTGTTGAGTGGCAATGGGATTTCGCTGCCGCCGGAAATTGCGCATGATGTGGTGTATTTTGATTTGCAATTGCCGGGACGGGATGAATTGCAACAAGTGGTGACGGCAGTGGTGCGATCGCTGTCTGCCAAAAATCGAATTCAAGTCCAAATTCAAAATCAGGATATGCAAGCGCTAGTCTTTGCCTTGCGAGGCATGACCTTAAAACAGGCGCGGCAAGTGATTGCGTATGCAGCGTTGGAAGATGGCAAGTTGAGTGTGAATGATGTGGAACGCATTCTCCAGCGGAAGGCTCAAATCATTCGCGAAGAAAGTATGTTGGAATATTTACCCCATGATCATGTGCCGCAATTGGGCGGCTTTCAGGGGTTGAAACAGTGGTTAGCCAGAGCCAAAGTGGGCTTCAGTCCGCAAGCACAGGCGCTCAACCTGACACCCCCGAAAGGCATTTTGATTGTGGGGATTCAGGGCTGCGGTAAATCGATGGCGGCGAAAGCGATCGCCCATGATTGGAAACTGCCGCTCCTGAAGTTGGATGCAGGCAAACTGTACGACAAATATGTGGGGGAATCGGAACGTAACTTTCGGCAGGCGATTAAGCTGGCCGAATCGATGGCACCCTGCGTCTTGTGGATTGACGAAATTGAGAAAAGTTTGGGCGTGAGTGATAGTGGTGCCGATGGCGGTTTGAGTCGGCGGTTGTTTGGTTCTTTCCTCACCTGGATGCAGGAAAAGTCGCAGGAAGTGTTTGTGATTGCCACTGCCAATGACATTTCCCGCATCCCGCCAGAACTATTGCGGAAAGGCCGGTTTGACGAAATCTTTTTTGTCGATTTACCCGATGCTCAAGATCGCGCCGCCATTTTGCAAATTCACCTCACCCAACGCAAACAGCAACCGCAACAGTTTGATCTGCCCACCCTGATTACGGCAACGGACGGTTATAGTGGGGCTGAAATTGAACAAGCCGTGATCATGGCACTCTATAGCGCCCTCTATTTGAAACAACCCTTGACCACTGAATTATTGCTAGACGCGATTCAATCCACAGTGCCATTATCTATCTCTCGACGGGAAGACTTGGAGATATTAAGAGCGATCGCCCAGGAACGATTTGTGAGTGCGAAATAACTCACGAACGTAGCGTGTTGTAAGTATCCACATCGCACATCCGCACATCAAAGATCAAGCTCGATCAAATAACCCCTGCGGGTGATTTTGGTTATCCACTCAGAAATGCGATCGCCCGCTGGTGAATCCATCAGCAGAGAGTTTACTGAAGCTATGAACGGCATGAAAAATATCTTTTGTTTCGCGGTGACAACGGCTCTGGTTGCCAGTCCTGCGATCGCCTCCGCTCAAGTCACCTACTATGACCCGATTTATCGACCCATTACCTATTGCGAACCGCAGTATGTGCAATTTGGGACGGGCAATAGTGGGGAACGGATGAGCGTGGATCGATGCTCGATTCAGCCCGTGAGTAACCGCAGTGCTAACTTTGTGTACTTCCTGGACAACGAACGCATTTTTGCCCAGGCGAAATGTACCGCCCGTCCCCGTCACTGGTATACCTTTGACGATCGCGTCAATCCCAATGGGCAACCCGTGTATCCGCAATCCACTGCCAGTCGCACGATGTTGAACTATGTCTGTACGAATGCGGGCTTTTAACTGAGCGTGTTCACACAGTAACGATCGCGCCCCTGCGTCTTCGCCTGATACAGCGCCACATCTGTTGCCGCAATCAGGTCAGCCGGGGTCAGCGATCGCGACGGGACCAGACTCGCAATGCCCAGACTCACGGTAATCACCGCACTCAGGGGTGATCCCGCATGGGGCCAGTGCAAAGCTTGAATTGCCGCTTGAATCGCTGCTGCCACCTGCACCGCTCCCGCCTGATCCGAGTAGGGCAGGATGATGCCGAATTCTTCCCCGCCATAGCGCGCTGCCAGATCGGTCGATCGCTGTAATGCCTGGGCGATCGCTTGGGCCACCTGTTGCAAACACTCATCGCCCAGTTGATGCCCATAGTGGTCGTTGTAGGCTTTGAAGTAATCCACATCGCACAGAATCAGGGCTAAATGTGATTGGCTGCGTAACCCATGACTCCACTCCTGTTGTAAATAGGCATCAAAGCGGCGACGATTGGCGAGTTGCGTCAAGCTATCCGTCGTCGCCAATCGCGCTAATTCCCGATTAGCCTGTTCCAGCGCGTCTGTCCGCTCCGCAATTTGGGCTTCTAGACGGCGATTGTAGGTGGCGAGTTGGTTTTTGCTGGAACTGAGCGCCTGATTCAGACTGGCCATTTCGGCAAACGACTGTTGCAGTTGTTGCGACATTTGGTGAAACGAGTGGGCTAACTCGCCGACTTCATCCTGTCGCTGTACCGCGATCGCGGGTTGCCAATCGCCCTGCGCAATTTTCTTGGCAGCAGCATTCAACGCCAAGATTGGTTGAGTCATCCACCGTGCGGTGAGCATGCCCAAGCCAATGGCAATGCCCGCCGACCCCAAACACAGCAGGATGGTGATTTGATTATTGGTTTGAATTTGAGTCAAAAAATCAGACTCCGGAATCACCACCACAATCAACCAATCCAACTTAAAATCGTCTTGAAACGGCAACACGACTAGATAGTGGGATTGTTGCCCAATGTTTAACTTCGTTTGGCGAAGTGTCTGCACACCCGGTTGGATCAGACCAGCCTGTTGGAGATATTGAGCCGTGGCCTGGGTCAGCGGATTGCGGCTCTCGCTGGCGGGCAGCAGTTCGCGCACCTGGACGAGATCGCGAAACGGCAGTTCTTTGGTGGAAGTCGCCAACAGCTTCCCCTGGCGATCAATGACAAACGCCTGTCCTGTTTTACCAATGGTCAATTGGTCTAAAAAGCGCCCAATGCTATCGAGGCGAAAGGACGCAATCACAAATCCGGCGAACTGTTGCTTCTGATCCAAGATCGGATCGGCGCGGGCAATCAGCAGTGTCGGTTGCAGGAGTGACGTAAAGACGGGCGTCCAGAGCGGTTGGCGAGATTGGGCAATGCTTTGATATTCCGCTCGTTGCCGCAAGCGAAAATCAGGAATCACCGATTTCACGCCAGTCCGTTGTCCCGTTGCATCCACCCCATACGAGTGAAAGCCCGTCTCATCTCGGGCACTGTTGATGCGCAGCGAAAAATCCTCCAGTTGTTCGCCCGAACGATACTCCCCCTGCGGATTGCCCACCCCAATATAGAGAATCGTCGGGTGATAAATCTGCACCTGTTGCAGTAAGTGCGGTTCCCACTGATCCAGGTTATCCAGGCGCAACAATCCCTGAGCGACCAAACTGTGGTTTGTGCGATTGATGGCGCTGGGGGTTGCGAGATACGCCTGTAAATTTTGCTGAATCCGATGGCTGACTTCTCGCAAGAGTTGATCCGCCAGATCGTCGATCGCCCGCTGTCCATTATGAGCCGACAACGCCCCCACAATCCCCACAGCGGCAACAATTTGCAGCACGAAGGGTAACACCAGAACTGTTCGCAGCGGAACTCGACCCAGGCGTTGAAGGAAGGTTTGACGCACTCGATGGAATTGCATATTGTCAGCCTATCAGTCACGGGCACCAGAAAAGACAGTATTTACTCTGGTTAAATCGAGATTAACCGCAGGTGACTGATGTTGGCGCAAACTGTGCTCAAATCAGGTGCGATCGCTCAGTCTGAAGGCGCGATCGACGGCGGCGATCCCGGTTCCAGCACGATGGGCTCAAGGTCAGTGGTATGTCCAGTCGATGTTGACCCGTTGCGGGTTGCCGTGCGCCACGGGTTGAGAATATCTTTGACCAACACTTCCTGCAACCAAATTTGGGACACGATTAGCAGGGGAATCGCCAGGAACAACCCCAAGAAGCCAAAAAACACGGCAAAGACGACGACTGAGAGGACGGTAAAGAGGGGTAAAATAGACACCTCTTTTTTCATTACCAAGGGCACTAACACCAAACTCTCAAACTGTTGAATGAGCAGATAGAGGACGATCACCGCGATCGCCTTCCAGGGGGCATCCAGTAGCGCCAGCAGCGCGGGGGGGAAAACGCTCAGAGTGGGGCCAATGTTGGGAATGAACTCTAACAATCCTGCTAACAGGGCATTAATCAAGGGCAGCGGGACTCCCAAGATTAATAATCCGAAGTAGCTAACGATCGCAATCACTGCCATCGCCAGTAACGTGCCCCGAATCCAGCCCACCAGGGCGGTTTCACACTCATCCAAAATGTGCTCCACGCGCCGCCGATAAAACGAGGGAAAGGCCAGCACAAAAACGTGCCGATACTGGATGGGGTTGACCAGAATCATGATCGTGGCGGCCAGAAACAGCAACAGATTCAGGATGATGTTGATCGACCCCCGGAGGACGGCAAATATATTCCGAGGTAAGGTTGCGGCCTGCGTTTGTAAATCCTGGATGGTAGTCTCTAACAACCGACTTCCGCCCATTTGCCCTGGAATTCTCGATTGTAGCCAGTCATAGCTGGTTTCTAATTGCTCTAAAGCGGCGGGCAAGACCTGAGAAAACTGTTCGACTTGCTCAAACAACCGGGGTAAGATAATGGCGAATAAGCTAAATACCGTTGCCAGCAGGAACACCACTGTTATCCCGATCGCAATACCGCGTTTGGCTCCAGATCGTTGCAATCGGCGCACTACTCGATTCAGAATCGTTGCCAGTACCACTGCTGCAAACACCAGCAATAACACTTGCCGAATTTGCCACAGGACACACAGCGAAATCGCTAATACGAGTAAGCTCAACCATTGCCCGAATTTCACGACCTTGCCTCCAGCTTTGTGCCCTCAGCTTAGGTTGTGAAGCCGCTAAGTGCCTCTATCGGATGACACGTTTTGGTAAGTGGTAAGGTTGCAAGTTGAAAGCTCGATCAAGCTCAAACAAATTCAATTCGTGCAGGTGAATCATGACCTAAAACTCCTTTGTCCCTATGCAGACAGTAGATTCCGGATCCTTCTCTAACCAATGTTATCTAGCTGCAGATGTGTCTTCTGACTGATCTGCTGTTTCAACAACTGGTAAGTGGTTGATGTTGTCGAAGTGGAATCTCACCCTATATTCAAAGGGTTTCTGCTTTTAGATGGAAATCAAATTAGTGGCTGGAAGTTAGCCCTAGAGATAGACTTCATCCTGAAATTGAATGACTAGGATTGGGACATTCGTAGAACTACGAACTGGTTGCTATGGGTATTGTTTGAATTCAATTTCTAATCTATTTCAATGTTGATGGGCGGAGCCATTCATGAGTCAATCGAATCATTTGAGTACTGTTCACGTTGGTCGTGGCAGTACGGATAAATCCTATACTGGAGTGGCGATCGCCCTCTTAATTATGGGATTGTGGGCTATAAATCTAACTTTGGGATTACGCCTCAATTTGTCCCAAATGCCAGTTTTAATGATTGGCATCATGTTTCTAGTTCAGGGATTCTTATATACAGGTTTATTTATCACTGCTCATGATTCGATGCACCGATCGCTGTTCCCCCAGTCCCCCAAATGGAATGACAGAATTGGGGCGATCGCAGTATTTTTGTACCTCTTTTTTCCCTACCAAAAACTAGTGAAAAAACACTGGCTCCATCATCGCTACCCAGCCAGTGAACATGATCCTGATTTTCATGATGGGCGGCACAAACATCCGGTCTTCTGGTACATCAATTTTCTCAAACGCTACTTTGGCTGGGAACAAGTACTTGGCATTGCCATCTTTTACTACAGCATGAGAGATCTGCTGCATGTGCCGGAAGATAATCTTTTAATGTTTTGGATTTTGCCTTCTATTTTGAGCTCTTTGCAGTTGTTTTATTTCGGCACCTTCCTCCCCCACCGGGAGTTGCCAGAAGGCTATGGCAGTTCTCATCGTGCCCGTAGTAACAATCTCACGCCGTTCTGGTCTTTCATTAGTTGTTACCACTTCGGCTATCACGAAGAACATCATGAGTGTCCAGCAGTTCCCTGGTGGCAACTTCCCCGCCTCCGCAAAATGCGCTG
>JAIXVO010000228.1 GCA_027482985.1 Cyanobacteriota bacterium | reverse complement strand
GGTAGACAAGGGCGGCGTGGCTTGAGGCGTAATCAGAGTTTGCATAGAAGCTTCTTGGGGAGGGGGTGGCGAAGATTGCATGAATAGAGTCAGGAAGAGAAGACTGGAACGAGGGGAGGGAAATACTTCTGGGGGGCGCGCCTTTCCGTTGTACTGCCCTTCCGGAGCAGAGCTTTGTCTAAGCGGCTACCGTTGCGACCTGATCGAGATCAATTTCTTCGATCCGGATGGTGCCGTGCAGGTCAAAGCTATTGAGGTAGGCGATCGGGTCATCGGGGTTGAAGACACGTTCGTCAAACAATTGGAACGCTTTGCGATCGGGTTCAATGGACGGCATCCCCACTTGCTGCGCCGCCTCCCGGAAGACATCCAGGCGATGAGTCCGCTGTAACACTTCCACCCAGTTTTTCGGGAAGGGGGTGATACCCCAGCGAGCCAATTGGGTCAAAATCCACAGACTTTCAGACGGTTGGGGATAATTGCTGCGATCGACGTAGAACTGGTTGAAGCGCAACAAACTGCGGGGATCTTCACCCATCCCATAGTTATAGGCGTCGATGAAACCAGGACGGGTATATTCCGGTGCCAAACCGACATACTCAGGCCGACAGAGGAGATCCAGCACTTCTTGCCGATTGCGGCGATCGTCGCAATATTCACACGCTTCCAGGAGCGCTTTCACTAATGCCAGATGAGTCTGGGGGTGTTGATTCGCCCACTCTTCCTGCATCCCCAAGACTTTTTCGGGGTGTCCGGCCCAAATATCCAGGTCGGTGGCGACAATTACGCCTTCCCCTTCGTGTACTGCCCGCGAGTTCCAGGGGTCGCCAGCGCAGTAGCCGTCGATGTTATTGGAAATCAAGTTAGCGAGCATTTGTGCTGGGGGAATCACCGTCAGGTTGACTTCTTGATCGGGGTCAATGCCGCCTGCTGCCAGCCAGTACCGCAACATTAAGTTGTGCATGGAAGTGGGATGCACAATCCCTAAGGTGTGGGAGCGATCGCTGGTTTGTTTGATCAAGCTGGCGAAATCCTCCAGCGATCGCACCCCCGCATTGAATAAATCCTTATCCAACGTGATGGCATTCCCATTCCGACTGAGGACGAGGGAAGTCACCATCGGCAGGGGGGGATTGCCCCCAAAGCCCAGGGTCATGGCAGGCGGCATCCCGGCCACCATTTGCGCCGCATCCAGGCGTTTCGACGCGACCCCTTCCAGAATTGCTTTCCAACTCGGTTCGCGAGAAAGCGTCACTGCTTCTAACCCATGTTTGGCAAAGAAGCCCATTTCTTTGGCGACCACCAGCGGCGCACAGTCCGTCAGCGGCACAAAGCCAATGTCCAAATTGACTTTTTCCAACCCATGTCGGGCGATCGCCGCGGCTTTCTTCGACTTGCGTTTCTTCTCGCGCTTCTGTTGATTCAAGAAGTAAACAATTTCATTCCGCAAGGCGTAATAGCTGGGATGATTCACCACTTCTAATTTGTGGCGGGGGTGAGGAATATTGACTTCCAGGATTTGCCCAATTTGCGCTTCCGGTCCATTCGTCATCATCACGATGCGATCGGACAGCAGCAGCGCTTCATCCACATCATGCGTCACCATGACGGACGTGATCTGGCTTTCTTCACAAATTCGCATCAACTGCTCTTGCAAATTACCCCGCGTCAAGGCATCCAGTGCGCCCAGCGGTTCATCCAGCAACAGTAACCGGGGCCGAATTGCCAGCGCACGGGCGATCGCCACCCGTTGCTTCATCCCCCCCGACAACTCATTTGGCTTCTTGTGGAGCGCATGCCGCAAGCCCACCAGATCAATGTGGTGCTGAATAATGCTCTCCCGCTCCGCCGGGGGCAAGTTCTTCATCACCTTTTTGACCGCCAATTCGATGTTCTGATACACCGTCAACCAGGGCAGCAAGGAATAGTTTTGGAACACTACCATGCGATCGGGTCCCGGTTGGGTCACTTCTCTCCCTTCCAGCACCACCCCACCATTCGTCGGTTGATCCAGGCCCGCAATGATGTTGAGCAAGGTGGATTTACCACAACCTGAGTGACCAATCAGCGAAACAAATTCACCCTGGCGGATTTTCAAATCGATGTTTTTGAGCGCCACATATTGACCGCCGCCTTCGAGGTCAAATACGCGATCGATGTGATCAACTTCAAGAAAGAAAGACATAGGTAAAGAGGAGTAGGGGGTGGGAGGAGGGGGTGGTAGTTGGTAATGGGTAATCGGTAATGGGTCGGTGAGTTCAGGAGTTGGCAGCGGGGCACGAGCTATAAACAATGACCGACTGACACCAGTTATTTATCAGAACCGACGAGGGTAGACAGGAAGCCCACCAATTTATCCAGTAACAAGCCAACGACACCGATGTAGAAGAGGGCCAAAATCACTTCGCTGATGGCACCACTGTTGTAGGAGTTCCAGATGAAGAAGCCAATCCCGGTGTCGCCTCGCAGCATTTCCGCAGCGACGATCGCCAACCAGGCTAGCCCAATTCCCAATTTCAACCCTGTGAACATATAGGGCACGATGGACGGCATCAGAATATCGAAGAAATACTCGCGACCGGAGAGCCGCAGGACTTTCGCTACGTTTTTGTAATCTTGTGGCGTTTGTTGCACGCCGACTGCCGTGTTGTAGAGAATCGGCCAGATTGCGGTCACAAAGATGATAAAAATCCCAGCCGGACCAGAGTCTTTGAAGATCGCCAGGGCGATCGGTAACCAGGCCAGCGGCGGCACCGTCCGGAGCACCTGGAACATCGGGTCAACCGCATCGTACAAAATGGGAGCGACCCCGATCGCGACACCCACCAAAATCCCGACAATCGCCGCAAACGAATAGCCAATGGCAACCCGCTGCAAACTAGCTAAAGTCTGCCAGCCCAGTCCCTTGTCATTCCCTTCTGAATAGAATGGCTGAATGATCAGCGGGTCCCAGGTATCTTGCACCACTTGAATGGGACCGGGTAGGGTTTTCGTCACTTCGGCAAAGAGTTGCCACAAGGCCAGCGCAATCACAAAAGCAATAATGGGAGGAATCACCCGCCGCATATTTTTCTGAATGAAACCAGGGAGCTGAGCCAAAACTGTGGATGGAAACCCAATGTCTGTGCGTGTTGCCATGATGTGTTGTTGCAAGTAAGTTGGGCGGAGGAGAAAGGGCAAAGCAGTTGTCTCCAGGAGATGAACGAATCAACTGCTTTGCCGGAATGAAACCAGATCAGGCTATGAGCTTACGCTTTCATCGCCTTGATTTTTAGGCTCTTGAGATACGCTTCAGGATTTTCGGGATCAAACTTCACCCCGTCAAAGAAGGTTTCTACACCGCGTGAGGGGCTGGTCGGAATTTCCGCTGCTGCCACATTGAGGGATTTAGCCGCTTCACGCCAGATGTCTTCCCGGTTGACTTTCTTCACCAACGCTTTAGCATCCGTCCCTTCTGGCAGGTAGCCCCACCGCATATCTTCCGTCACAAACCAGAGGTCATGACTTTGGTAAGGATAGGAAGCGCTATTCGCGCCATCCGCCCAGAACTTCATGGCGTAGGGGCTGTTTTCGACCACTTTGCCATTGCCGTAGTCATATTTCCCTTGCAGGCGACCCAGGATGTCTTTCTCATCAGTCTTGAGATATTCCCGCTTGGAAATAATCTTGACCATTTCTTCTTTGTTTTCGGCCTTGTCACACCACTGTTGCGCTTCCATCACGGCCATCAACAGCGCTTTGGCAGCTTTGGGATTTTTATCCACCCAATCTGTCCGCATCGCGAAGGCTTTTTCAGGATGGCTGTTCCAGAATTCACCCGTGTTGATCGCCGTGTAGCCAATCCCCTGGTTCACCAACCGCGCATTCCAGGGTTCACCCACACAGAAGGCTTCCATTTGACCTTCTTTCATGTTGGCGACCATTTGTGGCGGCGGAATCACAATCAAAGACGCATCCTTGTTGGGATCAATACCACCGGCCGATAACCAGTAGCGCATGAACAGGTCATGGTTGCCACCGGGGAAGGTCACCGCAAACCGCTTGGGCTTACCACCCGCTTTCGCTTTGGCTAACTCTTCCTTCATCGGGGCGCTGTCTAAGCCCAACTTGAGATCCTTGTAAGCATTCGAGATGGAGATGGCTTGAGCATCCAGGTTGAGGCGAGCCAGAATGGACATGGGCACTTCTTTGCCATCGGTGATTTTCCCGGTGGTCATCAGGTAGGGAATGGGACTGAGGATATGCGCCCCATCAATCCCGCCACCCTGAGAACCCGTCACCAAGTTATCGCGCGTGGTCGCCCAGGAGGTTTGTTTCGCCAGTTTGACATCCTTCATGCCGTACTTAGCAAACATGCCTTTTTCTAAAGCAATGATCAACGGCGCGCTATCGGTTAAGGCAATGAAACCAAGGGTTGCATTGGTGACTTCTGGTGTATCCGCAGCACTCACATTCACAGCAGAAGCGGCAGGGGAAGCACTGGTGGTCGTATTCGAGGCGGTATTAGAACTGGAACTGCAACCATGAATGATCAGCGTGCCAGCGGCAGTCGCGCCAGCGGTGATCAAAAACTTGCGTCTTGAGAGGTTCGACATACGGTAATTAAATCCTTTAGCTAGGTGATGGTTGTCAGTAATCAGTTGAACGATTCACGCGAACTAGGCATCGTCGGCAGTGATTTGCAGTCCTGATGCCGCTGGGGATGCAAACTCTGTTGATTCTGGGTGGCGGGGTTGCGCCCCAAAGGTTTGAATCAGCAGATCTCGGAGAATTGGCTTCAGGTCGGTGCAAGGAATGCCTTTTTGGACACAGGTGCCCAACTCAGCATCCTGACCGACCTTCCCACCCATGTACAGATCCACACCATCGACGGCTTTACCGTCTTTGCGGGTTTTGGTGCCCATTAAGCCGATATCAGCAACCTGGGGCTGACCGCAGGAATTGGGGCACCCCGTCCAGTGGATGCGCACGGGGTGGGGGCAAATCAGCTCTTGATCCAGCTCTTTTGCCAAAGCCAATGCACGATTTTTGGTTTCGACCAACGCAAAGTTGCAGAACTGTGCGCCAGTGCAGGAGACGAGCGATCGCACCAACGCGGAGGGAGCGGTGGAGAAGCGTTCCAGCAAAGCTTCTTGCAACAAGAGGGGCAAGCGGGTAGCAGGGACATAGGGGATGATCACGTTTTGTTCCACCGTCAGGCGTAACTCACCGTTGCCATACACTTCTGCAATCCGCGCCAGGTCAAACATATCCGTCGCGTGCAACCGCCCCACGGGAATGTGTAACCCAACATAGTGAAACCCTGCTTGCTGCTGCTCATATACCCCAATGTGATCCCGTTTGTCCCAGCAAAATTCATCTTCGGGGGCAGCGGTAGCCAGGGGTGCGCCCAATTGTTGTTCGACCGCTTGCCGGAACCGGGGTACGCCCCATTCATCCAGCAGCCACATGAGACGGGCTTTCTGGCGATTCGCCCGCAACCCATTGTCCCGATAAACGATCAGGATCGCTTCGCACAGGGCAACGACTTCAGTGGGAGCCACCCAAACATCCATCGGGATCGCCGCGGCGCACCGTTTGGCGGAGAAAAAGCCACCCACCAACACATTGAACCCCAACACCCCCTCTTTATAAGCAGGCACAAAGGCGATGTCGTTGATTTCAGCATGGACTGAATTATCCCGGCAACCCGCGATCGCGATATTGAATTTGCGTGGCAAGTTGCTGAATTGAGCATTCCCCTGACCGTTGGCAGTAATCAAGTCTTGCACCTGATTACACAGCTCGCGGGTATCCATCAGTTCGTTGGCATCAATGCCCGCCACGGGCGATCCGGTAATGTTGCGGACATTATCCATGCCCGATTGCACACTGGTCAGTTGCACTGCTTCCAACTGGCGAAAAATTTCTGGCAGATCTTCAATCCGAATGCCGCGCAATTGCAGGTTTTGACGGGTGGTGATATCAGCACAACCATCATCCCCATACCGTTGCACAATGCTGGCTAAAGTCCGCAGTTGCGCACTCCGCAGCACCCCATTGGGAATCCGCAAGCGCATCATGAACTTGCCCGGTGTCACGGGACGAAAAAACACCCCCACCCATTTCAGCCGATGGTCGCGATCGGTCTCATCGATCGCCTCCCAACCAATCTGAGCAAAGTGTTCAAGCTCTGCCTTAACTTTTAATCCATCTTTTTCCGCCTTTAACTTTTCAAACTTATTGAGACTGGCGGCGGCGGGAACAGTGCTTGTCATGCTGACCTTCTTTTGCAGGAAATCTGAGAATCGACGCAGACCAAGAAATAACAGGCATGAAAAATGAGTTGGTT
>JAIXVO010000583.1 GCA_027482985.1 Cyanobacteriota bacterium | reverse complement strand
TTGAACTTGATCGAGATAAAAGCAAGGTAGGCGTAGATGATCAAGTTTGGACTGAATGCGGAGACAGGGATGGATATGTCCGCAAATGGTCAAATGATTCGGTTGAGTTGTTGGTTCATGACTCAGGATGAGATTTTCAATGTGAAACGCGTCTAAGATGCAACTGATGGAGAGTTGTTCGAGCTTGGGCACTAAAGCGCGATCGTGATTCCCCACAATCAGTTGCACACTGGCCTTAGTAGAGTCTACAAACTTAAACCAGGGATCTAATACCTCTGGCACTAACGCCGATCGCGAGTGGAACAAATCGCCCAAGATAAACACAAAGTCGAGTTCATATTGGGCACAGAGTTGGGACAAGCGATCGAGGGTGGTTTGATTAACTGTGGTGGGAATGGGAACACCGACGGATTGAAAGGTTTCAGACTTGCCTAAATGCACGTCTGAAACCAATAACGCCTTGAGTTCTTCCAGGTAAATGGCCTTTTCCGGCAGGAGTTGCAGAGTGTGATGGAAAACAGTCAGATGATGCATCAGTTAACGTGCAAAAAAGTGTGCCCACACATTGCCATCGGGACCCGCCACGCGGTCCATGTAGCTGTAGGGATAAATCAACTTGCGTCCATCGTAGCTGGTATAGCCCGCCAGTGCATTGCCCCAGGGATCATTGACGACATAACCTTGCGGCGTGAACCCAAGCAGACACACAATATGTCCGCTGGCAGTAAAGTCGCCGCCCAAAACGACGGGACGACGATTCGTTAATTCACTTTTCACCTCAGCCCATTTGCGGCGGGTGGAAAAACTCGCCTTCGGAAAGCCATAAGCCTGGATCAAAGCCGATAGTGCCGTGTTGTCAGTTTGGCGATCGCTACCATAATGATCAATCACCCACTGCAACAGTTCGTCTTCCAACTGCCCCCCCTGTTTGGCGCGGATGCCCAGGTAGTAGAGCGCCATCGCGATCGCGGTGACGTTACAGGTGGCACCAGGCGATTGGGGATTATCCCGTTGGCTGAAGTAGGGAATATTCAGCTCGACTTGAGGCGGTAGCGGATTAAAGCGAGTGTTGCCCCGTTGCATCTGCACATAGCCGGGAAACACATAGCCCGTATTGCCAAATCCCGGTAGTTCTTCCGTTAAGCAGACTTTAATGTGTCCGGCTTCCAGGGCATAACTCGCAACGCCGTAATAGCTACCTTTGGGAAAGTTCGCCCGTTCCGACTGCGCGAGTTTGGCGGATTCGACGGGGCGCTTTTTGAAAATGGTGCCCTGAGTGGCGGCGATCGTTAGTGCTTCTGGGTCAAAGAGAATCAGGTCATCACCTCGTTTCAACTGCACATGTTGCCAGTAGACAAAGCCCGTTTTGCCAAATCCGGGTAACTCTTGCGCCAGGGTGACGCGAAAATGGCCGCGAGTGCAGGCATAGCCCATAATTTGCAGGGATTGTCCCTGGAGTAAATCAACTTTTTGCGATGCGGCGAGTTGCGTTGAATCGACAGGTTGTTGCTTCAGAGTGGTCGCAGTGGTGACTAGCAGCACTGCCGCCAGCGGTGTCATGGGCACATCCCCAATGTCAAATTGCAATACCTGATTGCCTTTGCGTAACTCTACGGCTTCGCTGTAAACATAACCAAAGGTGCCAAGGGGGGCGATCGCGTCCTTCAGTTCCAGGCGCAGATGGCCATCGACAGAGCCGTAACGCACGACATCAAAGGTTTGTCCGACGTTGATCACGACTTTTTGCGCCGGGGTGAGTTGGCGAGAATCTACGGGTGCCGTTTTGAAGAAGGTAGATTGCCGCACTTTCAGGGTCAGTTGTCCCAGTGCCAGTGGATTGTTACTGACTGTCAGATAAATCACCAGGCTGCCCATCGCTTTACCTTGAGCATCCCATCCGGTAAGCCGCAACCAGCGGGTACCAGGAGCCTGAAAGCCCTTATCTAACTGACTTTGCCAGGTTTTGGTGGCGGGATCGAGGCTGAGCGGCAGGGGAAATTTGTCTTCGGCGAGGAGGGTCAGCTTGACCATGCGATCGCCATCGTAGGCACCTTTGAGCAGCGTCGGGGAGTTGAGCAAGACTTCGCGGGTGCTCTGATAAGTGAGGCCGTTGGTGGGTGTGGTTGTGGCTGGCGATAAGTCAGTAAAGTCAGTGAGTAGGCTGGAGGTCATGGGGAAATTCCTGTAGATAGCACCTGATTGGCAACGGTGATGGGTCGATCGCAGTCACCATTTCCATTCAGCATTCCCTAAAGCAGGACTAGACGAAACCATACAAAAACGCTCTCCTTCCAAAAAGCAGAGCGTTTCTTTCGTAAAAGTTGCTGCCGAATATAGCTTTGGTCAGAACACTTAGGACAAGTCGAATCGCCAAAAGCCAATACTGGGTAGGTGTTCTGACTCGCCGTTGTCACGTTACACATGGCGATGGCTATACTTATGCCTTGACCGCACTGAGGCCAATTTCTCACCCTAAACCTCTTTAGGGGCTGGTTTTGCCGCAGAATCGCTGAGAGCCAGTAACTCTATTGCTAAACCTGCCCCTACGCAAGATTTTGCGAAGAAACTATCTATGCACTCAGGGCAGACAAAATATCGGTAGCGTGGGTTTCGGTGTTGACGGTAGTGTAGACCTGGTTGATCTTGCCATCGGCACCAATCACATAAGTTACCCGTTGGGCATAGTTGACCCCATTACGATCGCCCAGCACATCATAGGCTTTGGCGATCGCGCCCCCGACATCGGCTAACAACGGAAAGGGCAAATTGAATTTTGCTGTAAATGCCTGGTGTGAGGCTTCGTCATCCAAACTCACGCCAAATACGGTGATGCCCTGGCTCAAATATTGGTGATAGTTATCTCGAAAACTACAAGCTTCTTTGGTGCAACCGGGCGTGTCATCTTTGGGATAAAAATACATCACCACGGGCTTACCGGCATAGTCAGCCAGGGTGACAGTGTTGCCGTTGGTGTCTTTAACGGTGAAGTTGGGGGCTGTATCGCCCACTTGTAATGGCATAAATGAAATTCCCTTGGGGCGCAAGAACAATCGAAATTTTACCAGAGCCAGCAGACGATCCGGTCAGGCTCCTATCTACCTAGTGGACTGCGGCAGGAATAACCCTACCGTGGGGTGGGCATCTTGCCCGCCTGAGCGCAATGCTCACACGACGAATGGTAGAACGAATTCTGATGGTGGGTTGCTCATCTGGGCGGGCAAGATGCCCACCCCACAGTCACCAAGCCCATGCCCTCTACTCGGGCAAAGGGCACCCTCTGCCTTCTGCCCTCTGCCTTCTACATTAGAACGAGGGTTTGTGCCGAATCAGGTTCAAGAATTCTTCGCGGGTTTTCTGATCTTCCTGGAAGACTCCAATCATTGCGCTGGTGACTGTCCAAGCACCCGGCTTCTGCACACCGCGCATCGCCATGCACATGTGGGAGGCTTCCATCACTACGGCAACGCCACGCGGTTCGAGAATGGTTTGCACCGCTTCGGCGACCTGACGAGTCAACCGTTCTTGTACTTGCAAGCGGCGAGAATACATTTCCACAATCCGCGCCAGTTTGCTCAAGCCCACCACTTTTTGATTCGGGATGTAGGCGACGTGGGCTTTCCCCATGAACGGCAACATGTGGTGTTCACACAGGCTGAAGAAGTCAATATCCCGCACCAACACCATTTCGTTGTGACCTTCGTCGAAAATGGCATCATTCACCAATTGTTCGAGAGATTGGTGGTAACCATTGGTCAGAAAGCGCATGGCTTCGGCCACCCGTTTGGGGGTTTTGAGTAAGCCTTCCCGTTCGGGGTCTTCGCCCACTCCCAGCAGAATGTCCCGCACGGCATGAGCCATTTGATCATCTTCTTCGGCAGGCTTCCGCAGTTTGGGTTCTTGAGCGCCATTCAAGGTGTTGCGATCGGGGCGCGTGGACAAGGTGGACGGTTCAACGGCGGGCAACTTGGCAGTGTTCAAAGACCCGTTAGAACCGTTTGAGGTGGAACCATTAGTCGCAATAGTCATGATCTTGGAGAATTAAAGGGTAAACGTGGACACTCGAAAGGCGAAGACTAACCGCAAACTGCACCGGAGTGCAGCCTAAAAGGTGCCCGCATTAGGCATCAAGGTTAAATCTTCAATGACGGCTTGTGATGGCAGGAGAGCCGCATAAACAATGGTTTGGGCCACAATTTCTGGGGTGAGCATTTGTGAACGGTCGAAATCAGCGTCCACGGTTTCAGTATCCCAGATTGGGGTATTGACGGCACCGGGCGACAGCGCCATCACGCGAATCCCATGCGGACGTTCTTCGGCAGCTAGCGTTTTGGTAAATGCCATTAAACCGAACTTACTGACGCAGTAAGCGCCCCAATCAGGAAACGTTTGCTGCCCCGCGATCGACACCACATTGATAATGGTGCCACGGCGATGCTCCCGCATCCTCGGCAATAATGCCTGGGTGCATTGAAACACACTGGTCAGGTTGAGATTGAGCACCTGTTGCCAGTCAGCTAGCGGCATCTCGGAAAGAGCGCCGGTGTAGCCCATGCCAGCATTGTTGATCAAAATCTCGATCGCCCCGACTTCCGCCGCGATCGCGGTGATTGCCGCTTTCACAGCCGGCACATCTGCCAAATCCAGGGGACAGACTTTGGCCTCAACACCATAGGTTGAAATCTGTTGGGCGACATCCGTTAGTTTTGCCTGATTGCGGCTTACCAACACAACGTTAATGCCCTGTTGCGCGAACGCGATCGCAGTAGCTTTGCCAATGCCACTGCTCGCGCCAGTAATGAGCGCGTAGCGGTTGGTCTGAGAGGTCATGGATCCTAAACATCTGAAACAGCAGTAAGGCACACGACTGGGCAACAATCCCAGACTGGATTCAAAGAGGGCAAAGCATGAACTTAGCCCTATCCAAATTTAAAACACTCAAAAAAATTGATACCGGGGCAGGCTGAACTGAAACTCAGACCTATGCCATCCGTGAAAACTTAAGTTGTAGTCAAAAAAATAGCTCCAGGCAATTCAAATTAGCACAGACTAGCACGACCTCAGACTCTTCACCGCAGCATCCTGTCACTTGGCAAAAACTGCGATCGCATGGTGTGATGTAACCCGTTCACGCCAGCTATGGTTATGGCTGAGTGGGCTAACCAGACTGGCAGAGCGCATTGATTCATTTCTCATTTCTGAGAATGTATGAATAAATGTAACTCTTCCGATTATATCACTCAGATTTGCGGTTCTGGTGCCAATCAATTTTTTAAGCGGGCGTTTCCGCAAAGATGCCCATCGCTCGAAACTTCTGATACCGCAGTTCTTGCCGCTGGGAATTGGTCAACTGCCCCAGTGTGTCTAGATTCTGCAAAAGGGCAGTTTTTAAGGTTTCTGCCGCCGTCAACGGATCACTGTGAGCTGCTCCGACGGGCTCCGGCAAAATTTCATCAATAATCTTGAGCTGCTTCAAATCCGTTGCGGTAATTTTCAGCGCTTCTGCCGCTTGCGGGGCTTTGGCGGCATCTTTCCAGAGGATCGCGGCACACGCTTCGGGCGTCGCGACGGTATAAACGGAATGTTCAAACATCAGCAAGCGATCGGCCACCCCAATCCCTAATGCCCCACCGGAACCACCTTCGCCAATCACCGTACTGATGATGGGCACTTCTAAGCGAAACATTTCCCGCAAATTGTAGGCGATCGCTTCCCCCTGTCCCAATCGTTCGGCATCCAATCCCGCCCACGCACCGGGGGTATCAATAAAGGTGAGGATGGGCATCCCAAAGCGATCGGCGTGTTCCATCAGCCGCATAGCTTTGCGATAGCCACCGGGAGCTGCCATCCCGAAATTCCGCGCCACATTGTCTTTGGTATCCCGCCCTTTCTGGTGTCCCAAAATCACCACCGGACGACCTGCTAGCCGCGCCACCCCACCGACTAACGCCGGATCATCGTACCCGCCGCGATCGCCATGCAGTTCCATCCATTCATCGGTGATCGCCTGAATGTAATCCAGCGTACTGGGGCGGCGGGGATGACGCGCCACCTGCAACCGTTGGGACGGAGACAGGTTGCCAAAAATTTCCTGACGCAATTGCACCGTTTTAGCCTCTAACTCGCGAATCTCGATCGAGACATCGACATCATTTTCGTCCGCAAGTTCACGAATTTGGGCAATTCTCGCTTCTAATTCAGCCAACGGCTTTTCAAAATCGAGGAGCAGGGGTTTACGTTCGGTGGTAGGCATAGGAAAAGCAGCAACGAGGAGGAGTGCCCCGCAAAAAGGAACTGATCCATCCTATCGTTTCACAAAAGGGGAGCAGATGGCGTAGGGCGGTAGGGGGAAGTCGGGAGGATAGAGGCGCGATCGCCCTTCAGCTTTAGGCGACGAGCAGCGGACGGAAGCCATGTTTGACAGAAACTTGCCCAATTTGCTCCATTTTTTCAACGGTGATGCGATTCCGCCCCCAGGAAAAGTTGGTGTACCACTTCTCAAATTCCAGCAGCATCGATTCCGCAAAGCAGGCAAACAGTTGGCGAGCAGGTACATCCATGTTGACGATGTTCATGATCTTCCAATCAATGTCCAGCGAGTGTTCCACAATCCCGCCATTCAGCACAAACACATCAGGACTTTGAATCTTGGTCGCCAAATTTTTGGGATAGCCACCATCAATCAGTAAGCAGGGTTTTTTCAAGGTCGCTGGATCAATCTCCACGCCTTTCGGCATACTCGCGACCCAAACAATGATGTCCGCCTGGGGCAAAGCTTCCGACAAGTCCATAATCTTGCCGCGACCCAGTTCGGCTTGCAGATCTTGTAAGCGCTCTTGATTGCGGGCAATCAGCAACAGTTCACCCACATCGGTACGGGCATTGAGCCAGCGACAGACGGCACTGCCGATATCTCCGGTCGCACCACAGACGGCGATCGTCGCTTTCGCCAGGTCAATCCCGTATTGCGGGGCGGCTTGTTCCACTTGCTTGCAAATGATGTAAGCGGTGTGGGTATTGCCAGTCGTGAAGCGTTCAAATTCCAAAGTGACATTCCGCACTTGCTGAATTTGATTCAAATTAAAATTCTCGAAAATGATGGAGGAGAAGCCCCCCAGTGCCGTGATGTTAATTCCGTGTTTTTGGGCGTGCGCCATCGCATTCACAATTTTGCGGGTGGCGGCTTTAATTCGACGAGTAGCAAGCATTTCTGGCAAGAAGCAAGATTCCACGTACTTGCCCTGAATTTTCTGTCCCGTAATGCTGGTGACGGTAATATCATCCACAATTTGGGGCGGTGCACTACACCAGAAATCTAATCCCTGATCAGCATATTCTGGATAACCGAGATCTCTGGCGACTAATTGAGCGTGTTCCAAGCTAGTAAGGTGACCGATAAGACCAAACATGGATAATCTAATTGAACCTGCAAAAACGTGAACTGGAATTGAAGCATGGAGTGGAGCGATCGCCCCTAGTGGTCTGACGCAATTGGGCCGTCAAACTCAGCACAGGCGCGATCGCTCGGCAGTTTACCCTTAAGCCGTCGCCAGCCCCATCGCTGACAACCGCATCACATCGCGGGTGCTGAAGCCAATGTTGCTCAGAGCTTCCCCGTACTGAATCATGAAATCTTCCACCAGCGCATCTTTTTCCATCCCTAAGACGCGGGCATCATCTTCCACCTGATTCAACATCTGCCACACCAGCGGCAAATTTTCCCGATTGGCGGCTTCCAATTCGGCTTTAGAAGTTTCAAAGTTCGCTTTCAGCCATTCTTCCCCATAGTTCAGGTGGCTGTATTCGTCCTTCACCACGCCTTCGGTAATCTTGCGGGCGAAATCATCAGCCACCGGGATATAGATGTTGTAAGCGGCGATCGCGAAACACTCAATAATCAACGACTGGATCAGCAGACAGGTGACAATCTTGCCTTCTGCCGCCGCCTTTTGAAAATTGCCATGCAGCGCGGCAAAAAATTCATGGGCAAACACCATGTCGGGCGTTACTTCTAAATTCCGACCGCAGGCTTCAAATCCCTTCTTATGGCGATTTTCCATCTTCGCCAGACCTACAAGCTGATCCTTATTATCAGGGAGCAAATCAGCCAGTCTGATATAATTCTCATTTGCTTCCTGCTCGCCTTCAATCACGATGGCGTTAATCCGGCTGTAAGCGTCTCGGTAGACATCACTGCGAAAGTCGATTGCTACACTAGCTTCAAGCTGCGGCATAAATTGAACTCTCCTCGAAAATAAGCCGACCGTATTGCGGCATTGGAACAGTTAAGGTCAGGAAAGGAAACGTTACGCAACAATATCTTTACATTTCCACTTGTATCACTTTACCGCTTTCCTGCAAAAATTCGATAATTCGCCTCAAGATTCAGCCAGGAGTTGCCTGCAAGGGTGGTAAACGGTGACAATTCGCCCGTCTGTCCGTAGCTGTGAACCCCCGTCCCCCTTGACTAAGCCCTCCCCTCAGCGCATTTTGCCAGTCACGGGTTGCCTGCACCCCTCATCTATTGAACTTAATCATGAGGGTGATAACTTCCGCCTGATGGCACTTGTCGGCGACAGAAGAAGCGCCAGTAATCCGATAGAATCAAGACTGGGCGATTGCTGTCCCGCTACCTGACCTTTTAGATATCCGGTCGTGTTATGACTGCACAAGTAACCAGCACAGGGCAAAATATTCTGCGCCAAACCATTACTGGCTCTCGCCGTTTGAGTAATTACTGGTTTGCGATCATCGTCACGATGGGCGGCACTGGCTTTTTGCTGGCGGCCATTTCCAGCTACACGAAAGTCAATCTGCTGCCATTCTCCGATCCCACGATGTTGGTATTCCTGCCGCAAGGCATTGCGATGGGCTTCTATGGATTAGCCGGTACTTTGTTTAGTGTGAATCTCTGGCTAACCATCCTCTGGGATGTGGGCGGTGGCTATAACGAGTTCAATAAAGAGACAGGACAGGTCAATATTTTCCGGTGGGGGTTTCCGGGTCAGAACCGCAAAATCGAGGTGACTTGCAAAACGGAAGACGTGCAAGCGGTGCGGGTGGAAATTCGGGACGGGCTGAACCCCAAACGAGCGTTGTATTTACGAGCGAAAGGGAAGCGCGATATTCCCCTCACGCGGATTGGGCAACCGATCGCCCTGGCCACGCTGGAAAATCAGGGAGCTGAACTGGCGCGATTCCTGGGTGTGCCGCTAGAAGGTTTATAAAATCAACCGCCTTGAACTTGATTGAGATTTAGAGATTAGAGATGATGCAAAACTTTTTGAAACGTGGGCTCGTGATTGTGCTGATCACCGGAGCTTTCTTTGTGGGAGGCTGTTTCCCTCAAACCTCGGACTCTTCTGCCGCCAGTCCTTCTCCCACCGATAGCCCGACTCCCGCTGTCGTCGCGAGTGCGGCTCCCACCAACCTCCCGACGCTGAACGGTAAAGCGACGGTGGAAATGGTGGTGAAGGGCGAAACGATCACAATGGAGATCGATGGGACGAATGCCTCAGTCACTGCGGGTAACTTTGTTGACCTGGTGCAGCGGGGGGTCTACAACGGGCTGGTGTTCCATCGGGTGGTGCGCGATCCGCAACCTTTTGTGGTGCAGGGCGGCGATCCGCAAAGTAAGGACACCAATTTCCCGGCAGAACGCCTGGGGACGGGCAGCTTTATTGACCCAGCGACATCGAAGCCGCGCTATGTGCCGCTAGAAATTAAACCCAAAGGGGCAGACAAGCCGCTGTATCACCAAACTTTCCAGGCGGCTGGCATCACGACGAAACCGCAACTGCAACACACGCGAGGGGCGGTGGCGATGGCGCGATCGTCGCTACCGGATTCGGCTTCGTCTCAGTTTTATGTGGCCTTGACGGATTTGAGTTTCCTGGATGGCAACTATGCGGTCTTTGGTTATGTAACGCAGGGCATGGAGACGGTGGACAAGATTCAGCAGGGCGATCGCATTGAGTCGATTCGCGTCGTCAAAGGTGCCGAAGGGCTGAAAAAAGCCTAGTTGCGACAGAATGACTGCTGTCGGGTGGGCATCTTGCCCGCCCAGGTTCAACGCGCAAAATCATACCTTGTTCTCACCAGTCTGCTAGTCGCGCAAGGCTCTGGTCAGCACCAGGGTTCCCGGCTTGGGGGGCAGCCCCCCAAACCCC
>JAIXVO010000558.1 GCA_027482985.1 Cyanobacteriota bacterium | reverse complement strand
TGTCTCTGTGTACTGTTGCTTGAGGGTGTGATAGTCGGCCTGGGAGAGTTCCCACCAATTGCGTGTTTCTGTAAATGAGGAGGCGATAATTGTGGCTTTACCGGCGGGGGCGCGACCATCTCCAGGCTTGGAGACGGAGACAAAGAGGGAATTATTTTCGGTGATCGCCCCTTCGTAGTCATACAAAAATTGCAAGTGGGGCGGACAGTCGGACGGAATTGCAGCCTGATCGACCCCCAAGTAAATCACAAACGCACCACTACTGGGCGGTAACTTTTCCACCCGTCGGCGATAACCGGAAGGAGCCTGATCTCCTAGTAGTTGCACCAAATTCTGCACAGTCACATTTGCCACCACCTGATCGGCAGGTTCCGTCCAAACTTCATGCGTTTTCTGATTGCGGATCGTCACCCCGGTCACCCGCCCTGCTGTCACATGAACCTGTTCCACCGTATGCCGTAAGCGCAATTCACCGCCATCTCGCGTCAGCGCCGTCACTAGGCAATCGCTCAAAGCCTGCATACTGCCCTCCAAGTGAAACAACCCCTGTGGTGCTTGCGACACACTTAAAGCAGTGGCGGCATACAACAAGGCCGTTTCCGCTGCATCGACTTGGGAATATAGTTTGAGTTGCAAATCGAGAAAAGTTTTGAGGCGGCGATCGCCCGCCAGCCCGTACCCCCGCAATGCATCGCCGACAGTGGATAACGTATGCGGTACCGTCAGCAAAGTGTCAGGTCGAACGGCTTTGACTAATTGCCACAAATCCCAGGCATTGCGGGGCGGAAGGACGGGATCACGAGATTGAAACGCCCAACTGACGCGAAACAATTCTGCTAACAACTGCCAGAAGGGTTCGCTACCGGGAAACTGCCGCTGTCGTTCGGCTTGCCAGCGATCGCGATTGCGCCAGACCGAAATCGGCTCCGTTTCACCGGGTAGATACACCGCACAGGCGGGATCACAGCGGGTTGCAGAGGGCGGATCAATCTCTAATTCGCGAAAGATGCGGTGATGAATCCCACCTGGCTCCAATCCCGCCACCTGCGTTGCACCCACATCAAACGTAAATCCCTGCCGCTGGAACGTGGAAGCACACCCTCCCGGCACCAGCGCTTGCTCCAACACCAACACGCGATCGCCCCGATGCGCCAGCAGTGCGCCTGCCGTCAGTCCGCCGATGCCAGCCCCAATGACAACAATTCGTTGACCTGCCATGCCACCCGCTTAACATTTGTTAACACTTCTTTCATGTTAACCGAATTGTGAGCCAGTAGCGGCGATCGCGGATTGGCGGCAGCAAGTCAGCCTATTTGCTGTAACGTCCCCACCGCAAAAAAGTGGTGACCACATAAATGACGATCGCACTGCCAATGATCGAAGGAATGATCGGCACCTCTTCGATATGCCATTGCAACCAAGGCATATTCAATTGCGTTTGCGTCCGAATCAGGCGGTAACTAAACTCTCCTACCCAAACGCCCACAAACCCGACCACCACCAACCCCAAAAACTTACCCGGAACTTCGCGCGGAATCAGCATATTGCCCAGAATGCCACAGACAATCGCGATCGCCAATTGCACCGCAAAATGACCCATATCCATATCAGCACCTCAAGCTTGAGAAGCGTTTAACCGAGGCTGCACCCAATGCTCACTGAAAAATTCCGAAAGATCAGTTATAGCGCAAGGGATAAGACAAATGGGGGCATGGTTTGGGGAAAATGGCAGAATCTTTAAATTGAGGAAGGGGAGGGAAAGGAAGGAAGGAGGAGCTAAGAGCGGTCGGCGACCTGGGGAATCTATCCAGTGCAACCGACTTCCTCCTGACTTCCTTCTCCTCCCTCCCCTTCCTCCTATTCTTCCTGCCTTCCCGCTATTTCCCCAATTCCCGCGATCGCTGATAAGCCGCACGAACGGCTTCAATTAAGGCTGATCGGAAGCCAGCTTGTTCCAGGTGGGCAATGCCGGCGATCGTGGTGCCACCGGGACTGGTGACTTGATCCTTGAGCACGGCGGGATGGAGGTCTTTTTCTTGTAAGAGTTGAGCCGAGCCTTTGACAGTTTGGACGGCGAGTTTCGCAGCGATCGTGCGCGGTAACCCGACCGCGACACCGCCATCCGTCAGGGCTTCTACGACTAACGCAATGTAGCCGGGGCCGGAGCCGGAAAGTCCGGTGACGGCATCCATGAGGGATTCGGGGACTTGGACGACTTCGCCCACAGCGGCAAAAATCTGTTCTGCTTGAGTGATGTGGACGGCAGTGGCGGCTTGTCCTGCCGCGATCGCGGTCATACCAGCCCCCACGGTTGCTGGGGTATTGGGCATGGCGCGAATTACGGCGCGGTTGGGAAAAGCGGCTTCCAACTTTGCCAGGGGGGTGCCTGCCAGAATCGATAACACTAAAGTCGGGGCTGGGTGTTGGGTCAGGGTGGTCGTGAGGGCTTGGGTCACGGACTCAAACACTTGCGGCTTGATGGCTAACAGCAGGGTCGCAGCGATCGCCACCGTTGCATTATCGTCCGTCACCTGGACCTGATAAGTCTTTGCTAAATACTCGCGCCGAGCGAGTAGGGGATCGCTGACGATCACCTCGGTCGGCGAATACACGTGCTGTGCAAGAAGGCGGGAGAGGAGCGCTTCGCCCATCATCCCGCCACCAATCATGC
>JAIXVO010000320.1 GCA_027482985.1 Cyanobacteriota bacterium | reverse complement strand
CTGGTTTGGCCCGTCTCTTTGCCGACTGCCTGATGGCGTTTACTGGGCAAGGCCACCGGATAAGCTGACCAGAAATCGGGACAACAGACAGCACATTGGCGATACACCGCGGGTAACGCTTGCCACAAGGCTTGAGCCGAGGCCCCGCTGCGATCATTGACATACACCGCAACGCGACATCAATGATGCTGTTTACCCCGTCGGGTCGTGCCGGTTTTCTTGATATCGGTTGACCCGCAAGTGGGACACAGCAACTCCGGTTTCAGCGCCAAGTATCCAGTTAGTGCTGACGATAACTCTAGCTTGCGTGAGAGGTGAGCCAGCGCTGGACTACGTAGGGTAGGGACAGTCGCGTTGGCCTAGACTGATGAATCGCTCAATTCTTTCCGCCCTGGTGATGGGCATGCTGCTGTTGTTTTTGCTTTCGCCCTTTGCGGCATTGTCGTTGCTGATGTTGATGTTATTTGGCGCAGCGGTTTGGGGGCTGCTGATGGCACTGGTGCAAGGCATCACTGCTGGATCAGAAAAATGAGACGGCGCAAAACTTGCTGTCGATTGTCGGGTAAAATTTAAGAAAAACTTAAGTTTCTTGACGATTTTATGAGTACTGACTATTTCGGCATCCGGATTTTGTCGATCCCTCTGGGCGATCGCTGGCAATGGCAGATCACGTTCCCGTTTGGCGTGGTGTTCAACTCACAGACAGCATTTGCGACCGCCGAGCAAGCGTTAGAACAGGGGCGGCAATGGATTTCGGCAGAAACCGCCTTTCAAGCCCTGAATCATTGCCTGTCGGAGTTCACCCATAAGGGCGCAATCCATCAGCGGGAGTATTGCGATTTGTTGCAGTCGTTGGTGCAAATTACCCAACATCACTAAGGTTCAGCACGAACAAATACCACTATTGATGAAGTAATGCGAAGAAGCAGCAACTCCTGTATCGAGGTTGTCTAAATGGGCGGAAACCTGGCGATGATGAAGGGACGGGTTCAGCCCATGAGAAACCTTAATTTCAGGAGCCAATCATGATGCCAGTTTCTCCCCAAGTTGCCTATGACAACCTCCGATTGCTCGAAACAGTCGATGTTTCCAGTAGCGCATTCTATCGGCAAATGGCTCAGGAGGTATTAGCCGACCCCCGGATCAGTCTCAATTGGCGGCAGGCGATCGCCGACCGCCTCATCCAGGCCAACCATTTACTGGGGATGCAAACTGTGAGCAGCGCTGACGAAAGTTATTAATCAATTCGCCGGAAAACGTAATATTTTAAGCAGTTTTTAACCTCTGGTTGTTAGACAATCAGAGGTTTTCTGTTGAGCGATTCCAGCGGCGAGAGACGGCGCGATCGCCCACTCAGAATGGCTTCAATCACTGGGTGATTGTCAGGAAATAGAGATATCTGGACGATTAACTTGGCGAAGAAAAACCTGTTCTTCTAACTTTCCATCAGAATAGGAAACGGAGGTCGGCAGATCTGACAATTTCCTTAAGACAGCCGCCTTCCAGCTTTCTTTGATAGAGAATTCAGACTAGCTAGAAGTAATCAATCATTTGTAGGAATGAATTAAATCCAGGTCATTATTAGGCTGCTAGCCTCATCACACCACCAGCCGCGTTCCGCTGATCCATCGCTTAATTGCTCGAAATAACCTCTCATCGCCATCTTTGCGCTATCCAATGAATAATCAATTGCCTCCCAAACAAGGTTTATACGATCCCCAATTTGAACATGATGCTTGTGGGGTGGGCTTTATCGTCCAGATGAAAGGGCAAAAGTCGCACGACATTGTGGAGCAGGGCTTGACCATTTTGCTCAACATTGACCACCGGGGAGCCGTGGGCGCGGAAATCAACACCGGGGATGGGGCCGGGATTTTGCTGCAAATTCCCCATGCTTTTTTGCAGAAGGTGATGGCGGCTCAGAACATCACTTTGCCAGCCCCAGGGCAATATGGCGTGGGCATGGTCTATGCGTCGCCCGATCGCGCCCAGCGGGAAGCCGGACGGCAGGTGTTTGAGCAGATTGTGGCGGCGGAAGGGCAGCAGGTGATCGGTTGGCGCGATGTGCCGACGGACAATTCTGCTTTGGGTAATACGGCGAAGTCGAGTGAACCCTTCATGCAGCAGGTGTTCATTCAGCGCAGTCCCGATTTAGTAGACGACTTGGCATTTGAGCGGAAGTTATACGTGATTCGGAAGCGATCGCACAATGCCATCCGCCTGCCGCAAATTGACCCCTACTGGTATCCCTGTAGCATTTCCTGTCGCACGTTGGTTTACAAAGGGATGCTGATGCCCGTTCAGGTGGGTCAATACTATCCCGATCTGCATGATCCCGATCTGGAGTCAGCCCTGGCGCTGGTGCATTCCCGTTTCAGTACCAACACCTTCCCCAGTTGGGAGCGATCGCACCCCTACCGCTACATCGCCCACAACGGCGAGATCAACACCCTGCGCGGCAACATCAACTGGATGCATGCCCGCCAGTCGCTATTTGAGTCTGACCTG
>JAIXVO010000022.1 GCA_027482985.1 Cyanobacteriota bacterium | reverse complement strand
TGGGTTACGCTGGCGCTAACCCAACAAAACCCTGACTGGGTTTCACCAGATTTAACCTAACTTACGATAGAGATGGCGCAACTTTGACTTGATTGCGTCCGGCGTTCTTGGCCGCATAAAGCGCATGATCGGCGGCGGTGATTAAGGCTTCCACCGAATTGCCATGCAGGGTGATCGCGGCCACCCCCATACTGACAGTCAGCGGCATATTCATGGCCTGCGTGGTCTGTTCAATTTCGCGGCGTAATCGTTCGGCAGTGTTGATGGCATCCCGTAAAGCCGTATCCGATAGCACCACTAAAAACTCTTCTCCGCCCCAGCGACTGACAAAATCACAAAGTCGTAATTGCGTGTGCAAGATGTGGGCAAGATGCACCAAAACGCGATCGCCCTCATCGTGACCATAGCTATCATTAATCTTCTTAAAGTGATCCACATCCAGCAGAATAATGGCAAACGATTGGTTCTTGCGGAGATAATAACTATGCTCCCGTTCTAGCAACCGCATCATTGCCCGTCGGTTGAGTCGTTGCGTCAGCTCATCCGTATCCGCCGCTAACTGCAAATCATAATAAAGCCGCTGGCAAACCATTATAATAAATCCCCCCGTCAGGAGTAGCATGTAAATATAGACCAGAATTAATAAGCCTGAGGTCGATTCATCCGGTGCAAAAAAATGGGGGGGGTGGGCTTCTCAGCAGAACCAAGATTCTGAGGGCAAATGTGGCAATCACGAAGCTATAGACCACCATCAAAACTCGGCTGGATTCGAAAAAGCCGCGAATCGAATTAGTCGCCAAATAATAGAGTATCGTGAGTAAAAGCAGAATTTGAAAAATTGAGTGAGCGATCGCTTTGTATAAGAAAACATCCAGAAAAGTGATCAAAGAAGCTTGAATTAAAGCAAAAAGACTATTGTAATAAATTAAATATTTGAGTGGGATGGTTCGATTGGTAAATCTGACAATCCCCAAACAGCCTAGTGAAGTGGATAGAATCAGCAAACAGCTGCCAATTCCCAATATCAAAGACACGGGCTTGATCAGGCTAAAGATCAGCGAATAACTGATGAGTGTGACGACTCGACTCAGCGCAAAAGTTTTAATACCCCGATAGTTCTTCACTAAAAAACAGAGCGCACCCATCATGAACACTTGCAAAACCAGGGCAATGTTAAACATGAGGATGATGGTTTTAATATCCAAACTCTTGAAATTGATGACCATTTCCGGACGAATGCAAATGAGGTGACATCACTGTGACTTTATTTGCACCTGAAAATCAAGTCATCCAGCGATGCCCTGTCTTCTATTCTGGATCTCGACCCCTCTCAAATTGGTCTTTTGCCGTTTCCGGATGGCAGCATCCACTTCAGCTATTACCAACCTTCATTTCCTGTGCTCATCGGTGGTGGATTGAATGGCTCTAATATTGGCTGCAATTGATTGTTTGAGTTCATTGTCAGTCAGGCTTTTCGCCAACTGCAAAGGACTGAAGCTGCCGGACAAAGGCTTGATGCTCAGGCGTTTGTAGCCCCTCATGTAATGTGCTTAAAACGGTCATTAAATCGCTCTCAAGCAAGGCGGAAACTGCTAACCATAAACCAGGAAACACCAGGCTGTGAAACGTGCCACTCGCAGTCGGTTCTAAGCTTTGGTAAGTGCCTGCCTGTAAGCTGAACCAATCCACCCGGCGATCGCCCACCTGCCAGACGATATACTCCTGTACCCCGTTGCGCCGATAGACTCGCAGTTTTTCGTCTAAATCGTAAGCGGCACTGCTGGCCGCAACTTCCACAATCAATTCCGGCGCACCCTGAATGTACCCCTCGGCATCAATGCGCGACTGCCCCCCAGCTTCCGGTTCCAGCCGCAGTAAGCCATCCGGCTGCGGTTCATTATCCAAGTCCAGGCGAACGGTCGCATTGTCGCCTAAATCTACACCAGGCGTCGCGGCATGATAGGTTCCCAGCCAAGTCATGATTTGACCATGCGGTCTACCGTGATTCACCTGTCGGACTGGAGAAGCCATATAAACTTTGCCTTCAATCAACTCGGCTTTTTTGACCGCTGGCATGGCCTGGTAACGCCGCTCAAACTCTTGGCGAGTCAAGCGATCGCCATTTTCGAGGGGCGGAATCTGAAGGGAGGGAGTCATGGCGGGTGGAGTCACAGGCTAAACGATGCCCCTCTTCAATGCAGAAGAGGGGTAAAGGAGACGGTTAGCGTCCGCCAACGGTGATGGCATCAACTTTCAGGTGGGGTTGGCCAACGGTAGTGTAAATGCTGCCACTGACGGAACCGCAGAAACCAGGGGCGAGAGACAGATCTTGCGAACACATGGAGATTTTGTTCATGATCTCTTTCGCTTCGCCGATCAGGGTTGCGCCTTTTAATGGCTTCGTGACTTTGCCGTGTTCAATCAGGTAGGCTTCATCCACCCCGAAGTTGAATTGTCCGGTAGCACCCACGCTGCCGCCGCCCATCTTCTTGCAGTAGATGCCTTTATCGATGGAGGCAAACAGATCGTCGATGGTGTAATCGCCAGTGGCGATGTAGGTGTTCCGCATCCGGGAAGCCGCAGCGTAGGTGTAATCCTGACGGCGACCGCTGCCGGTTCGGGGGTGTCCGGTGCGGATGGCACCTGCGCGATCGGCGATGAAGTTTTTCAGAATGCCTTTTTCAATCAACAGGGTGCGTTGGGCGGGCATCCCTTCATCGTCCATGTCGATGGTGCCGAAGGCGTTGGGAGACAGTCCTTCATCCCAGGCAGTCAGGTTTTCGTGGGCAATTTTTTCGCCTTTCTTGTCGGCAAAGGGGGTGGTGCGTTTTTCAATCTGGGTGGTTTCCAGCAAGTGACCGCAGGCTTCATGGAAGATCACGCCCCCGAATTCGTTCGCCATGATGATCGGGTAAGTGCCAGATTCGACGAAATCGGCGTACAGCATTTTGCCTGCCGATTCGGCAATATCTTCTGCCGTGTGGGTGTAGTTCCAGCCGCGCAGGAAGTTGGGATCGCTGGTGTCACCCAGCCGACGGGCGATCGACGTGCGGTTGGAGCCATCCGCACAGAGCAGCATCGAGGCGACCGTTTGAGTCAACCGAATATCGCGCGCAAAGGTGCCATCGCTAGACGCAATCAGCACTTCTTGCCAATCCCGAAAATAGCTGGTGCGGCGGGATTGAATGTGGTTAGCGACTTTTTGCAGGTGGTCGTTGGCGGCGAGCAACACATCACCCATTTCCCGCATGGAGGTGCATTGGCTGAGCCAGTTTTCTTTGGCTCGCAGCGCGGCATAGTCCCGCAGCGGTTCCAGGTTAATTTCGGGGATGAAGGCACCGGGGGCGGGTAGTTGTAAGCCCAGGATCGATAAGCCTTGCTCTAAGGCCGCTTTCAACCCATTGAAGGACAAATCATTGGTGCTGACATAGCAATCGGCATGACCGCGAAACACGCGCACGCCAGCACCCGTGGAGAGGCGGGGCGAAATGCTGGTAATGGCATCGTCTTCCGCCAGACAACTGACGTAGTTGACCCGCTCCAGAAAAAATTCAATGAAATCGGCACCCGCGGCACGACCCAATCCTAGCAAGGTCGATAAGGGCGATTCCCAGGTGGCATCAAAGCGATCGCCTGTAAAGGAATATTGCAAAGTGGGCAGTTCTTTAGACCGAAGAAGAGGTAATGCCAACATAGTTTTCTCGTCTGCTGCGCGGATTGAGCGGGGATTGAAGGTGTTGCACCTATCAAACCTCTATTTTAATGGTCTGCGACTTTTTCGCCAGAAGTGAATTGCCGGAATGGACGGGGCAATATGCTATTAAGCTCCGTTATCGCCAGCATTATGTTCAAACATCGGGTTGTCCCGCTGCAATGGCCTCTCAACCGCTCCTGGCAGCATCTTTTCAATGGGCTAGGGCTTCGCTCATGGAGTCGGTTCTGGCTAGCGCTAGTGCTCTCGTTTGGGGTTGCCCTTGGAGCCGCGATCGCGCTGCCTGCGCCTGAACTGGTGGATATTCAAGCGATCGCTCCCACAATTCAACTCGATCTGCGTTACGCCACCACCAATAATTTTACTGGTCAAAAACTGTATGCTCAGGCACGCTGTTTGCTCCGTCCGCAAGTGGCAACCCGTCTGGCGTTGGTGCAAGCCGATCTGGAAGCAAAGCAGCTTGGGTTAAAGGTCTTCGACTGCTATCGTCCGCTATCCGTGCAAAAACGCATGTGGGAATTGGTGCCCGATGCCAACTATGTCGCCGATCCCAAAAGCGGATCACGGCATAATCGCGGCTCCGCTGTCGATCTGACGCTGGTCGATCGCCAGGGTCACGCCCTCCCGATGCCCTCTGAATTTGACGAATTCTCCCCGCGATCGCATTTGGATTACCAGGGCGGCACTCCCACGACTCGCCAAAATCGGGATCTGCTGCAAACCGCCATGCTCAAACGCGGCTTTACCTCTATTCCCACCGAGTGGTGGCATTTTGACGCTCCCAACTGGCAAAGTTATCCTTTACTCGATATTCCCCTCAGTGCGGGCAACGCTTGGCATTAACGCCCACTCGCGGTTGTCATCGGCTGACTGAGATAGCCATATACCAGCCGCGATGCTTCTTGAATGAAGGCGGTGGGGCTGGCACTGGTGCGATCTTTCTCCACCAACATCACCGCCAGATACCGCTTTCCAGAGGGCATTCGGATGATCCCAGCATCGCCCTGCACCGAGCCGATGTCTCCGGTTTTATGGGCGATCGCGGCTCCCTGTCCCAATCCGGCTGGCAGTAACGAACGATTCCGCACCCGACTCATGATGTCCAGCACTTGCGTTTGGCTGAAGGTTGACAGGAGTTGCTGCTGATCTAACATCGCCAACAATTGGACTAACTCATTGGGGGTCGTGACGTTGGTGCCAAAGCGATCGGGCAACACATTTTGCATTTGGGTGTGTGTCAGTCCCCAACGACGAAACCGCTCGTTCAATGCCTGAATCCCGCCCATCCGTTTGATGATCATGTTGGTCGCGGTATTGTCGCTGATGGTGATCATGCGCGTCGCCGTTTCCAGCAGGCTAAATTGGCTGTCAATCCCCCGATATTGCAGATTGCCTGACCCACCGACAACGAGATCCCGCGTCATCTTGAGTGATTCACTCAACTGGATCGCACCCGTATCCACCCCTTGAAACAGCGCGATCAAAATCGGCAGTTTGATGATGCTGGCTGTGGCATACACGC
>JAIXVO010000545.1 GCA_027482985.1 Cyanobacteriota bacterium | reverse complement strand
TTGGGGATCTTCCTGCTGACGACCATTGCGATCGCGATCGCGGTCGGTTATTTATATGAAGGTAAAAGTTGGTGTCAGTACTTCTGTCCAATGGCTCCGGTGCAACTGGTGTTTAATGGCCCGCGTGGGTTGTTGGGTAGTGAAGCGCATCAGGGGGCGCGGCAAACGGTGACGCAATCAATGTGCCGCACGGTGGACAAAGAGGGGCAGGAAAAAAGTGCCTGTGTCGGGTGTCAGTCCCCCTGTATTGACATTGATGCAGAACGGAATTATTGGGAAACTGCCGCCAAACCGGGACGGCGATTTGTGCAATATGGCTACGTCGGTTTGTTAGTCGGATTCTTTCTTTATTATTTTTTGTATGCGGGCAGCTTTGAGTATTTGTTCTCTGGTGCCTGGTTGCGGGAACAGGCGCTGGGAGGGACGTTGTTCAGTCCGGGCTTCTATGTGGCAGGACAGGCGATCGCGCTGCCTAAAATTGCCGCCGTTCCCCTCACCTTAGTCGGTTGCATTGCCGTCAGTTATGCCGGATTGAGTCTAATTGAGCGACAATATCAACGCTTTGCCAAGCGATCGCAGCGAGTGTCAGCCTCACAAGTCACCCATACGATTTTTTCCCTCTGTACCTTCTTATGTTTCAATCTCTTTTTCTTCTTTAGTGGGCGATCGCTCCTCTCGGCATTCCCCTTTGCGATTCACTTGTTCTTTAATAGTATCGTTGTCTTAGTCAGCACACTTTGGTTATCGCGTACCTTAAATCGCAGTTCGGAACTGTATACCCGTGAAAGTCTGGCGAATAGTTTACGCCGTCAACTCGGTAAATTAACCATCGACTTTTCGCGGTTTTTGGAAGGGCGATCGATGGCAGACTTAAAAGCAGAAGAAGTGTATGTGTTGGCGAAGGTGCTGCCGGGAGTGAACCAGGAACAAAGTTTGCAGGTGTATAAGGGCGTTTTGCGAGAAACGATTGAGCAGGGTAATGCCGATTCTGCCTCCAGTCTGGAAGTGTTGCGACCGATTCGGCAGGAGTTGAATATTAAGGATGAAGATCACTTTGCAATTTTGACGGAATTGGGCAGTGTAGAACCGGAATTACTCGATCCGAAGAAGCGGCGGACGCGAGAAAATCAGTTGCGAATTGACAGTTATCGGCAAGCCCTGGCTTCGATGTTGCTGGATTTAGTGGATAGCGGGATGTCCTTGCAAGAAGCTCTGCAACGTCAGCGGAAACAAATCCAATTTCTGAAGCTGGAATATGGCATGACCAGCGAGGAAGAAGAAGCTGTTTTGAGTCAGATTTTGACTAGCGAGAAAACGACGATTTTGCGTAAAGCTGATACGGTGTTAGAGCAATTGCGGCAACTGGCCGTGCGCGATCGCGTCCTCCAACATCCACCGCTAGCCGCCGCCTCGCCCGTCCTGAAACTGCTCCGGCTGACGGCAGTCCAACAAAAACAACACATCCTCACTAAACAAATGTTAGGGCTGCTGGAAGTGTTAGGCGATAGCCCCGATGCCCTGGAACTCGCGGTCATGACCCGGACGCTAGCGGGCAATGTACTGCCAGAAATTCTCCAAACCACTGACAGTACCGTGACCTGGAAAACTCGTCTCAACGCGGACGTGCTGCGTTACCTGGAAGAAACGACGCTGGTGCCGCCCCCCGCCCAACTCCAACCCTTACAACCCTGGGCACCGCCCCTCACTGCCGACGCAGATCCTCCCAACAGTCCACCAGAACCACTGTCACCGCTCCCGGATGGACAGCCAGACATCACAGTGGAAGCGGTCTTGGATGAATTGATGCAGGAACTCGATCCAATCATTCAAGCGATCGCCCTCTACGGTTTGAATTTAATCGACCCGACCTTCGCGCGCGAACAAGCCGATTTCTTGTGCCAGAACCAACCGCATTGGTTGACCCAGGAAACCGCCGCCGCAATTTTGGCGCAGTCTACCCAAGCGCCGCCGGAAGTGCAGACGTTATTCGTGCAGGCGACGGTGAACGGCAAAGTCGAAAAGTATGTGTTTCAACAGCCTGTGGTGCGGGTGGGGAGCAGTTCGGTGAATGACATTGTGCTGGCGGGAAGCGCGATCGCGAAGCATCATGCCGTTTTCTATCTGGATGGCGACGACTACAGCATCCTGGATTTGGGCAGTAGTCCCACTGGCATTTCTGTGGGCGGCAAACAGTTGGCGGACGATCGCGATCGCTTAACGCAGGGTCAACGCATCCGCTTTGGCACCGCGTCAGAACCCGCTCTGACCGTCTCCTGGCGCAAACAACCGCTGCCAACTCACACTGCCAGCGAAACGTTAGGCACCCTCGATAAAGTCCTGCTGTTGTTTGAGAGCCGCTTTTTCCGCTCCCTCAATCCTGATGCCCTAATTGAATTGGGGCGCAATGCCCTGGTGAAAATTTACGGCAAGGGCGATCGCTTGTGTCAGGCTGGCGACCCCTCCGACTCGATTTTGTTGCTGATTGACGGTGTGGCGGAAGTGTTGATTCAGCGGGGCGACCAGTGGCATCCGGTGGGTATTGTCAATGTGGGCGAAACCGTTGGCGAAATGGGCGTGTTAACTCGCCAAAAACGCTCTGCTGCCGTCGCTGCTGCCTCCGAGTATTGCCGTGCCCTGGTGATTCAGGCGGAACATTTTGATACCGTGTTGCGCCAAGATCCAGAAGTTTCGCGCAATTTGCTCGTTGTCCTCAGTAGTCGCCTGCAAAGTATGACTAACAAGCTGAAAGCGACGGCGAGGAGCTAAGGTCATGCAAACTGGCGGACGGGGATTTGGATGGTAAAGGTGGCACCTTCGCCGGGATGAGAGACAAAGGTGAGTGTCCCGTGGTGGCGTTCGGTGATGATCTGGTAGCTGATGGAC
>JAIXVO010000361.1 GCA_027482985.1 Cyanobacteriota bacterium | reverse complement strand
GATTGGCAGGGGGCAGGGGCGATCGCCCCTGCTCCTCATCCAGTTTTACTTACTCATAAATCCAACTGGTGATGCTGGGTTCCCAACTGACCAGTTCAGCTTCAGTAAACCAGAGTTTGATTTCCTGCTCAGCAGTTTCGGGCGCATCGGAACCGTGAATGATATTCCGACCCACATCCACGCCAAAATCACCCCGTAAAGTGCCAGGTTCGGCATTCAGCGGGTTGGTTGCGCCAATAATTTTCCGGGCAGAGGCAATCACCCCTTTCCCTTCCCACACCATGCCCACCACGGGACCCGACGTAATGAAGTTAACCAGACCAGGGAAGAAAGGCTTTTCTTTGTGAACCCCATAATGCGTTTCTGCCAGTTCCCGGCTCACGCTCATCAGTTTTAAGCCAACCAGGGTGAAGCCTTTCGCTTCAAACCGCCGGATGATTTCGCCGACGAGTTTACGCTGCACGCCATCGGGCTTGATGGCCAAAAATGTCCGTTCCAAGGTTGACTCCTCAAATGCGCTCTTTGTTACAAAACAAGATTAGCAGAAGGAGGGAGGTGAGCGAGTCAGGAGTCAGGAGTCAGAAGTCAGGAGGTGAAGAAGTGGGGGCAACGCCTTGTGATTGGCCTGGGTTGCCAGAAGATTGAGGAAAAAATAATGTCGTTCATGCCTATGCTTTGTGGGTGAGGAACCCGTCCCAGGTAATTGCATCCTTGATCCTGATTCCTGGCTACTCGCTCTGCCTTCTGGCTCCTGCCTTCTAGCTCCTGACTCCTGAATCCCTCCCCCGCCCGCCGCTTCCCATACAATAGAACTCTAGTCACGCCCAGTGGGAGATCGCGATGCGAGAGTCAGATCCGTTTGAGAATCCAGCCGCGCAGCAGCTTAAGTTGTTTTTGTATTTGGTGCCCGTGGTGGGATTTTTCCCGGCGTTGTGGTCGCTGTATTACCGGAGTGGGTCGAAGCAGGAGCGGGATTTGAGCCGGGTGGTGGTGACGTTGACGCTGGGTTGGTTGCTGGCTTACTTGTTGCTGGGGGTGGGGGCGGAGACGGTTGAGAGTTGGTCGTTGCCGCTGTTGGTTACAAGTAGCTTGCTGACTTCGGGCTTTTTTCTGACGAATGTGTGGCTGATGGTGCGGCTGTGGCAGCGTAAGTCGGTGCGGTTGCCGGGGGTGAGTCAGCTGGGCGATCGCCTCCCCTAAAAGGTTTTCCCAAAAATAATATAGCGCCGAGTTCAAGACACTGAATCCCGGCGCTCATGCTATAGGCCAGTCTTTATAAGGGCGACTGGCGGTTTTGAAAGAGGGAAGCTAAACGCTCCATGACTAAAATAAGCCCTCCGTAAAATTTCGGTGGGGTTTCTTCATATCTGTTTGAGTTTCGTCGTATTCCTTCATATTTAGTGTTGCCTACGCCCACTGAGTATTTATACTACGCTAGCAGAATGCGATCGATGAATTTGGTGATTAGTTGGTTGGCGATCGCGGTGTCTTGCAGGTTCTGGAGCACTTGATTCAGGTGATCGTCGCCCTCCAGGTAGCGGGTTTTGTAGCGGGTGATGCGGGTGGTCAGGTCAGCGGCATCGACTTCGGGATGGAACTGGAAGCCGTAAAAGGGTTTGTCGCCCATTTTGAAGGCGTGGTAGGGGCAGCGATCGGAGGCGGCCAGCAGGATAGCTTCAACGGGCAGGGTGATGGCGCGTTCTTTGTGGCCTGACACCGCCCAGAAGCCATTCGGGACATCGGCAAACAGGACATCATCGGCGGCGGCAGGGGTGAGCCAGAGGGGATAGGTGCCCATTTCCATGTTGTCGCGATCGACGATGACTTTGCCTCCCAGCCCTTCGACTGCCGCCTGGAAGCCAAAGCAAGAGGCAAAAACGGGAATGTTGTGGGTCAGACACTCCACCATTAGGCGTTTGGCGCTGGTCACGAAGGGATAGCGATCGGGCTGGGTGACGGAGGCATCACTCGAACCACCGACGAATAAAGCATCGTAGCCATCCAGACAATGTAAGTCGAATTCGGGCTGCTGAAACACATCCAGGACATCGATCTGCTCGGGCTGCAACTGCCCATAGCGGACGAATTCATCGACTTCTTCCATCCGGGTGAGGTCATCATCTCGAATTTGCATCAGCAAAATTTTTAGCTGTTGGCGCTGTTTGGGCATGGTGGTGCTGTGGACTCAAATCACTTTCAAAAAGTTTTATACCCACAAATTGTAAAGGGTGGTCAATCAGTTGCAGGCTTTGATGTGTCACCGCGATCGCGACCCATCACACCAGCCTTGGATCTAACCCAGATAATTCCCCACCCGTGGCACCGTAGGGACAGCTTTGGCCGCGGTGCCTTGACCACCGATGGCACCCACAAGAGATGCCCCTACAGGCGAAAGGGCATGACCGCAGCCGTAACCTGAGTAATTTGCGGTCACAAATTTTTACAGAATAATCCTAAAAGATGAACCAGCCGCATGTAGTCAAGATCGATGCCTTTACTGAGAGTGTCACATGGCTGTCAGGGCACTCTAAAACTTGCAGCGTTGATTTTAGGTGAGCCTTATGCCAGGTGAAACTGCCGGAACGACCCTCAGTACTGCCCTGGGACTGAATGCCACGGGCGGCGTGCAAAGCTTCCGCGATCGCGTCGATCCCCTCAATCCCAATGATTATTACCGCTTCAGCCTGGATAGTGGAGCGAGCCTCAGCCTGAGTTTGCAAAGCCTCAGCAGTGATGCCACGTTACAACTGCTGGATGGGCGCGGCACAGTTCTGCAAACGTCCGCTAATCCGGACACCGTGGCTGACGCGATCGCCACCACGCTCAACCCCGGCACCTACTACATTCGGGTCAGTGCGGCCCTCCCCACACCGAGCACCGACTACAGCCTGACCGTCAACCTGCAAGCCAACGCGAATTTTGATTTGTTCTGGCGCGACACTGCCACGGGCACCAATACCCAATGGCAGATGGCCGCTGGCTCCAGCCCCACCACTCAAACAGCCGCTCCCGTCCGGTTTGTCGATGCCAGTTGGCAAATGGCTGCTGTCGCCGACTTCAACCGGGATGGCACGCTGGATATCCTGTGGCGACAACCCACCTCTGGGGCGAATGGCATCTGGTACATGG
>JAIXVO010000244.1 GCA_027482985.1 Cyanobacteriota bacterium | reverse complement strand
CGCATCATACAACCCCACAATCTGTTGCTGGTCGCGTAACAACTCCCGCGCAAACACCTCAATTCCGATCCGCCCGCCCTTCTGAGCAATCAACTCCACCGGGAGGCCAATCAACGCCGCCATCTGCTGAAACGCCTGTTGCCGCTCCTCCCCATCCGCCATTTCCCCCAACGCCAGCAACGGCACCAACGTTTGGCGGGCAAACTGTTCCGCCGCCGCCCGATGGCTTAACAGCGTCCCGCCGATCGCCGCCACCCGTTGATGCTGCACTGCCGCTGCTGCCATCGAAGGCAAGAGCGTCGCCCAGGCAGTCACGTTATAATCCGTCCCTTCCAGCAAGCTGAACTCCAACACCGGGGAAATAATAATCGCTCCCGATAATCCCACCCCAAAATCTTGTTGCAACTTCCGCGCCAGTTTTGCCACCCGAAACCCGCCATAACTTTCGCCTGCGATGAAAACCGGAGACAACCAGCGATTATATTTCGACAGAAAGATTTGAATAAATTCCGCTAACGCTTTTAAGTCCCGCTCCACTTCCCAAAATTCCGTTTCCCGTTCCTCCGGCTTATCCGCTGGCTTCGGCTCCTCCGGCTTGCCCTCCCCCTTCGCCGCTGGCACCGCCCGACTAAACCCCGTCCCCACCGGATCAATAAACACCAGATCCGTAAAACTCAACCAACTTTCCAGATTGTCCACCACATCCACTGGCGGCGGCGGTAACGTCCCCTGATCCCCAAATACCACCCGCTTCGGCCCTAACGCCCCCATATGCAAATAGGCTGAAGCCGCCCCTGGCCCCCCATTGAACACAAACGTCAATGGTCGCGATCGCGACTCTACCCCCGTCGCCAGATAAGCCACATGAAAAATTTCCGCGATCGCCTGCTCCCGCTCATACAACGGTTGCCAACCCGCGATCGCCTGATACTGCACATTGCCACTCGGCAACGGCAACGCATGGGACGTAGTACTGGTGGGGCGATCGGTAGACACAGGAGACTCAGACATAGGACAGCTTTCACTCAAATAGATTTAGGGCAATTTCTCAGCGGATGATGGATGCCGCAAGGTATTAATCGTTGTTTGCAGGCGCGATCGCAACCCTTGCGCCAATTGATGACGGTAACTGCGAGGGCTGACGGGCGGCGCGATCGCCCCTTCTTCCCAGGGTCGCCAAACCGGTTGTAAATAGTATCGCAAACGGCTGCGGTTCGCCCAAATTCCCATCGAGGGAAACAGCGCAAAGATGGGAATCAGCGGCGACATTGGAAACATCGGCATCTGCACCCAGCGCGCCACCCACCGCAAATTACCCGCAAACGGATGCAACCATTCACTGCCCATACAAATCACAGGCAAAATCGGCACCCGATACCGACAACTCAACTGCACAAAACTGGAATCAAACTTCGCTAACTGGTACCGCTGCTGCCAGCCCTTCGCCAACCCGCGCCATCCTTCCGGCGCATAAATCATCACCCGCTGCTGGGCGATCGCCGCTTCAAAACTGGTTGCCTCCGCCCGCACCGCCCCCAAACATGCCGCCCAACCAGCGGGTAACCACCATTGCAACCAGGGATGATCAAAAAATAACGGATGTGCCAGCGGTTGCACCCACCAGTCCCGATGTTCGCGCAACAACCAGGCCAGACACAAAAAATCCCACGGAAAACACATCCCGGCATGGTTCAGCGTGATCATCAGCGGTTCCTGCGGGGGTAAGGCTGCGAGACCATCCAGTTCTGCCCGAAAATAGCGCTGCACAATCGGCGTCAGGATTTCATCGCGAAACGCTCGCTGATAATCCGTATCCACACCAGCGGGAGCGGGCCGTGGGATACCCCGCGATCGCCGCCAAGCCAACCGCAACCACCGAATCACGACCGCTAGATAAAAACCACCCGGCAGTAGAAACAACGGGTATTCACTCCAGCGCCAGCCCTGGGGATCGGGCTTGTAATGCTGCCAGTGACGGTTAAACAGGATCAGCCAGCCGGGGGGATAGGCCAAACAAAACCGATCAAACCAGCCAAACTGGTAAGCCACATTGGAAGGAGAGCCTGACTCAGAACACTGCACTGATTGCCTGTCCGACACGGGTAACAAGCCGGATTAACCCGCCAGCGAGTCGGGACTGTCGGCTTCCGCCGTCGTCGCCGGTAGCTCCAGACAGTAGCCCGCCCCGTAGACAGTTTTAATGTAGCGGGGATGGCGCGGATCGGGTTCTAGCTTGGTGCGGAGATGGCGCACATGCACCCGAATCGTTTCAATATCATCATTCGGATCGTAGCCCCACACCTCTTTCAAGATCTCGCTGGGGGACACCGTTTGACCATGCCGCTGCAACAGACAGTGCAGCAATTCAAATTCCAGATGGGTTAGCTTCACGGTGCGATCGAACCAGATCGCCTCAAACCGTTCCGGCACCAAGGTTAACGGCCCGTAGTTGAGAATTTCACTATGCTTGGCAGCCTGCGGAATCCGATCCGTCCGGCGCAACAAAGCTCGCACCCGCGCCAACATTTCTTCAATTTCAAACGGTTTTGTCAGATAGTCATCGGCACCCGCGTTAAAGCCATCGACCTTATCCTGAGTTTGGCCCAAGGCCGTCAACATCAACACAGGAATGTCGGCAGTGCGTTCATCTCGGCGCAACCGCTGGCACACCGTAAAACCGTCCACTTTGGGCAGCATCAGATCGAGCATCACCAGATCGGGCTGGAGCTGTAAAGCCATCGCCTGACCCTTGATCCCGTCTGGAGCCTGACTTACATCGTAGCCAGCCATTTCCAAATTGACGGCAACTAACTCAGAGATTGCTGGGTCATCGTCGATGACGAGTATACGAGGCATCATTCACAGGGGTAAGGTTTACTGAAGTTTACTAAAGAAAATCTAGAAGTTACAAATACCTCGTAAAAATTATACGAAAACAATTTCAATATGACTAAGAAAAAATATTCTTGCACATTTCTTAATGAAAGATAGCAGGTTTAGCGCGTTAAGCCAATTGAAAACGCGACGATCGCGCTAGAAGTCAACACTAGCGTCAGCATCGAGACCGCCACTGAAAACAACGGCACGCCCCGCCAGGCATGAATTTGTAAACTGCCGGACGGCAAAAAAGTCACCTCAAATCGCGCCAGGGGTTCAGTTTGCCCCCGATGCTTGGGTTCGTCGGCTTGAGTCAGTGCGGGTAACGGAATTTCATGCAACTGCTCGATCGCCGGATAGTTAATCGGGCAAAAGGCGGCGATCGCCCCCGTTTGCGTGACTCCCACCAGATAGATCAGGGAATCCACATTCAAATGTTCCGTCGTCCAGGCGTTATTCAGGCGAAACTGCAATTGTCGCGCCAGGGATTGCACCAGGTCATAATCCAAAATTTCTGGTGCTGCTCGTAACAACGAATTGTGATCCGGCAGCGCCAGATTCACCGACTGCTTTTTCAGCGCACACAACGAAATCGCTTGCGTCGTGCCCAAAATGCCCGCTGCCAGCACATTCGTTTCCAGTGGCAACCGCACCCCCGCCGACAGCAGCAACACACTCAGCACCGCAAAACTAGAAGACAGCAACACGGCGATCGCCGGAACCCCCAACCACCACAGATTCGATCGCGTATACCGCCGCAAAAAGAGCCATTGCGTGAGGCCCAACCAGAACGCACAAACCGTTGCCAGTAGCACTCTCAACCCACCCGAAGCAACCACCACCCAGGCGGGGGATAGGGTTTCAAAGAAATCCACCACAGGTGGCGCGGTCGTGAGCACCCCAATCCAACCCCAGGATGCCTCTAACGACACCGTGAGTAAGACATAGCCCGTAGCGCCCGTTAAAATCCAGAGCCAATCCGCCAGATAACGACGCAACACCCACCATTGCATCGCACTGACGACCAAGCCCGACACCAGCCCCGTCACCAACGCCGATCCCAGTCCGCGCTGAATCGCCTGCGCGGGCATCAGCGGATCTTGCACCGACGATCGCAACACCAGCCAGATGCAAAACCAGCCCAATCCCGTCGCCAGGATAAAGCCCAGCGTGAACCGAAACCGCTCAAACGGGGGGATCAAAAACTGCTGAGAGGTCGGCACAGGTGCGAGGGTGGGTGAATGAAAACGAAACCGCGATCGCATAGGACTTTAACAACCGAACGAGATGAATTGTTGGCAAGCACTTTACACTATTCAGGCCGTTGGCAGGTAATCCCTGACACAGTTCAACCCAGCAGAGGTACCATCGCCCCCCCACTTTTAGCACTGATCGGCAGAATTCCAGCGTACGGATCAGGACACTCAACTGACTGGCAACTTCAACCAGACCGATAATTCGTAGGCCAGCCAATCCAGTTCGGCTTTCGTCAGGGGGGGCGTGCCCTTCAACTCAAACTTTTGTTCTCCCGCCCACAGGGTGATGTGCGGATCTTCCGCGATCGCCCCCTTAACATATTCCAACCGCTCAATGGCTTGGCGCGGTGAAGTGCGGGGCCGACCCGCAGCGATCCCCAGCGTTTTCGTCGTCAGGCTAATTTGCTTCTGGTCAATCTGAAGTTGCGTTTGCCCCATTCGGGTCGGCACCGTAATCTCCAGAAAAGTCGGTTCTTTGGTCAGCGTTACCTTCGTCTCAGCGGGTTTGCGGACGGGGGCGATCGTCATCTTCGGGGGCGGCGGGGCAATACTGGCGCGACCGTGTTCCAACGCTTGCAACGCATCCTGCACCGAGCGGGCCCGCCGCTCTAAATTCGCTTCATAGAGCCAGCCCAACCAATCCGCAAATTCCGGGCTGATGCTGGGAATTTGGCTGAAATCCACTCGCGTTCCGGTGCGCGGCAGGCTAGAGGGATGCGTCCCCGTAATCATCGCCAGCAGCGTCGCCGAGAGGCTATACAAATCCGACGGCGGCACCGCTCGTCCACTAAATTGTTCGGGAGGCATATAGCCGTAAGTGCCCACGACCGTAAACGCCGTCGAGTCACTCGCCGTCACTTGTTTGACCGAGCCAAAATCCACCAGGTACAGTTGGCGATTGGCCAGCAAAATGTTGCTGGGTTTAATATCCCGATGCACAATCGGCGGCTTGCGGCCATGCAGATAAGCCAGGATGTTGAGTAACGCTTTCGCCAGTTGTTTCGCTTCCGCTTCGTTAAACAACCGTCCCTGCTGCAAACATTGCTCCAGCGATTTGCCTTCCACATAGGTTTGGATCAGCGCCAGTGCTTTCGCATTCGGCAACACTTGCTCAAAATAGCCCAAATAGCGGGGAATCGACGGATGGGAGAGAGATTTGAGAATCTCGACTTCCCGCTCAAACAGTTTCAGGTCATCCCACTCCACCTGATCATCCACAAACAGCAACTTCACCACCACCCGTTCCTGCGTCTGGAGATCGCGGGTTAATAATGTCCAGCGTCCCGTTTGTGTGCCCAGTTGGCGCTCCACCTGATAGCGATCGCCTAAAATTTGCCCCGCCATTGTTTTGTCTCCAGCCTTGCCGACTTGCTTCGGGGTAGAGGGACAGCCCCACCCGCTCCTTGCTATGTCTAACTATGTCAAACTCTGACCCATTTTAGTGGAGATTATTCATTCGATCGGCTTCTCGCCAACCGGAAAGGAGCGCCCCATGCAAGGTAGCCGCATACTGCCGGGACGTTGCTTCTCCAGCGAAAAAGAGGCGATCTCCCACGGGTTGCGCCAGTGCCTCATAATCTTCCGGCGAAGAATGTTTAGCCAGATAGGAATAGGCTCCCTGCGCAAACGGATCGGCTTGCCAGCGCGTCACCAATGCCGCTACCGGATCGGGCACCGCCTTGCCGTAAATGGTCCGGAGCACTTGCATCGCGGCGGCGATCGTCTCCGCCTCCGACAACTCTTCTAACTTGCGGCTATACCGTCCCGCATTAAACCCCACCAAAATCGGCTGTTGAGTAATCGGCTGGAAATTGAAAAACTCCACCCATTCCCCTTTCGCCTGCGGCACATAGCCCAAAATCTCCGCATCCCGCTGCCAAAACACTTTCGGAAACCGCAACACCAATTTATTCAGCGATCCCATTCCCAACCGTTGAATCGCCTTCTGCTTCGCGGCTGGCAAGGCTGGCGAGAACTGCACCGCTCCCGCCTTCAACACCCCCAACGGCACCGTGACGATCGCCCGCTCCGCTGCAATCGTATCGCAATCGCACACCACCTGCACTCCCGCCGCCGTCACCTCCACCCGCTGCACCACATGATTCAGCCGAATGTCCAGCCCCGTCGCCAGATGGTCAACCAGTTGATCCACCCCCGCTGGCAAATAACAATCGTCGCCCTCAAACACCTCGCCCTCATCCCAGTAGTAGCAGGACAACTCCCGACAGTTCGCCGCATACTCATGTTCAATTTCCGCCGCGATCGCGTAATCCAGCAATTGCCGCCGCGCGGGTGACAACTTCCAGTGGGCTAACACCACCTCCAGCGCATCTTCCAGCGACAGATCCGCCTCATCCCCCTCATCCATGTCTTCCCGCAGTTGATCCAGCTCCTCCAGGACATCATCTAACTGATCATCCAGTTCGTCCTGATCCTCATCCTTCACCAGCTTGCCCTTCGTGTTGTAGAGCCAGTGATTTTCGTAATCCGTCAACCGCGTCTTCAACTGCAACTCTTGCACCAGATCCATGACGGGATTCTTCTCCACCCCATGCACCCAGGTTGCACCCAACTCCACTGGCACCGCCCAACTGCGATCGGTATGCACCCTGCCCCCGATGCGATCGCGGGCTTCCACCACCACCACCTGTTTGCCCGCCGCCTGCAACCGACTCGCCGCCGCCAGCCCTGCCATCCCAGCACCCACAATCACAATCTCCGCCTGACTCATGCCCCGACTTCCTGCAAAATCTCCAATCGAGCATTGTAACGAAATGGCAGCGATTTCTTTGGGGTTGCAATGATTCTCTAGAAAGGGAGGGGAAGGGAGGGAGAGGAAGGGGGCGCAAAATTCGTAGAGACGGTGCCGTTGGCACGTCTCCACACCCAAACCCTTCGTAGAGACGATGCCGTTGGCACGTCTCAATCCCCAGACCCTTCGTAGAAACCATGCCGTGGGCACGTCTCCATACCCAGGCAATTGCACATCTTCACCCCGCGCGATCGCCCAATCCTCGCCCCAAGCCAACGGTATCGTCTCACCCCGTGCGATCGCCCTCCCTCCCCGCGCCCCCGGAGGAGACGTGCCAACGGCACCGTCTCTACTCCTATTCTCCTAATTCCTTCGCCAACCGATTCGTCTCCGCCACCAACAAATCCTGATCCAGCGTCGTCAGTCTGCCTTCAGAGACGACTTTGCGGCCGTTGATGAAGCTGTAATCGACACTGTGAGCCAAGCACATGATCAAGGCGGCGACGGGATCGTGTAAGGCTCCGGCAAATTGGGGGCGATCCAGGTCGATCGCGATCAGGTCAGCGGCCATGCCGGGGGCGATCGCGCCGATGTCGTCTCGGCCTAAGACCCGGGCACCGCCTAAAGTGGCGACTTCCAGGATGTTGCGGGCGGTCATGCTGGTGGCATCGCGATCGCGCACCCGCGCCAGCAGAAAGGCAGTCCGAGCTTCCTGCAACATATTTCCAGCGTCATTAGAAGAAGATCCATCGACACCGAGACTGACGGGCACCCCAGCATCCAGCATTTTGCGAATCGGGGCGATCCCGCTCGCTAATCGGGTGTTACTGCCGGGGCAATGGCTGACACCCGTCCCCGTTTCGCCAAACTTTTTGATCGTGATATCGTCCAGCATGACGCAGTGGGCGTGCCAGACATCTGACCCGAGCCAACCTACTGAGTCGGCATAGTCACCTGGAGTCATGCCAAAGGCTTCCAGGCTGTAGTCAATGTCGGATTGATTTTCGGCTAAGTGGGTGTGCAGCGTCACGCCGGGATATTTTCGGGCCAGCGCTGCCGATTCCCGCATTAATTCTCGCGTTACGGAGAACGGCGAACAGGGCGCTAAGGTCATCCGCAACATCGCAAACCGCGAGGCATCGTGATATTGCTCAATTAACCGCTGACTGTCCTGGAGAATGTCATCTTCCCGCTCCACCACGCTATCCGGCGGTAACCCGCCCTGACTTTCGCCCACACTCATACTGCCGCGACTGGCCTGAAACCGCATCCCGATCGCCTGCATCGCCCGAATTTCATCATCCAACCGACACCCATTGGGATAGATGTAGAGGTGATCGCTGGCCGTCGTACACCCCGACAACATCAGTTCTGCCGCCGCCATCTGGGCACTCGTGTAAATCGCTTCCGGTGTCAACTTCGCCCACACGGGATAAAGTCCCTGCAACCAGTGAAACAAGCTCACATCCTGCACCGCTGGCAGGACGCGGGTTAACACCTGATAAAAATGATGATGCGTATTCACCAACCCCGGCAGCACAATGAACCGCCCCCGCAAATTCAGCACCTCATCCGCTGTCTCTGGTAACTCTGCCGTGGTGCCGACCTGGGCGATCGCCTGATCCTGCACCAAAATCGCCCCATTCGCAATTTCCCGTCGTTCCGCATCCATCGTCACCAGCGTATGGATATTCTTAATCAGCAGCGTCCCCATAGTCCCGTCCTTTTTTTGTTACCGATGCTACAGCCCCTACCCCATTCAGACAGTAGCAGAACGCACCTATCGCTTTTCTGGGAGAATGTATACAGTATGCGAGATAAGGCAGAGGGCAGACGGCAGGGGGCAGAAGTTAGGAGTCAGGAGTCAGAAGTCAGGAGTCAGAAGTCAGGAGTCAGAAGTCAGGAGTCAGAAGTCAGGAGGAGGAAGTCAGGAGGAGGAAGTCAGGAGGAGGAAGAAGACATCTGGTAGAGACTTGCCGATGGTACACCCCTCCGCCCCCTGCCTCCTGCCCTCTGCCCTCATTTGCCTGCCCTCTGTCACAATATCGAAGTTGGTGCATCAGCCTTTACGCAGTTCAATCGGAGACAGCCAGCATGGAAAACCTGAAGGTAATCATTATTGGAGCCGGAATGGGGGGATTGACTTCGGGGATTGCCTTGAGTCAAGCCGGATACGAGGTGGAGATTTACGATCGCGTCCTGGATTTGCGTCCGGCGGGGGCCGGCATTTCACTCTGGTCGAATGGGGTGAAAGTGCTGAATCGGTTGGGATTGGGGCGCGAGATTGCCGCGATCGGGGGACAGATGAATCGGATGGAGTATCGCACTCTAGCAGGCGAGTTGCTCAACGACATTGACCTGATGCCGCTGGTGGAACAGGTCGGGCAACGCCCCTATCCCGTGTCCCGCACCGATTTACAACAAATGTTGCGGCAACGTCTACCCGTGGAAGTGCAATTAGGGCATCAGTGCATTGGCATTGAGCAAGATGACCAGCAAGTGACGGCGATGTTTGAAAATGGTCATGTGGCAACGGGGAACGTGTTGATTGCCGCCGATGGGATTCGCTCTATCTGTCGCAAATATGTCTTAGATACTGAAATTGCCCCCAGCTATGGCGGTTACGTCAACTGGAATGGTTTGGTGCCCGCCAATCCCGACCTCGCCCCGCCGGATACCTGGGCGATTTACGTCGGCGAACATAAACGCGCATCTCTAATGCCTATAGCGGGCGATCGCTTCTATTTCTTCTTTGACGTGCCCATGCCCAAGGAGGACGCTGCCCAAGGGGGTGACATTCGAGCAGACTTAACACGCTTCTTTGCGGGCTGGGCACCTCCCATCCAAGCTCTGATTCAAAGTCTCGATCCCGCCACGACCAACCGCGTGTTGATTCATGACCTCGGCCCTTTGCATCAACTCGTCCGGGGCCGCGTGGCACTGTTGGGAGATGCCGCCCATGCCACCTGTCCCGATTTAGGTCAGGGCGGCTGTCAGGCCGTCGAAGATGCCCTCGTGCTGAGTAACTATCTCAAGAGCACCACCATCAGCGTTACCGATGCCCTCCGTCGCTACGAAACCGAACGCGTCGATCGCACCGCTGCCGTCGTCGCCAAAGCCCGTCGCCGCGCCGAACAAATTCACGGCAAAGATCCCGCCGTCACCCAGCAATGGTACGACCAGTTGAGCCAGGAAAAGCCAGAAGACGTGCGGCAGGCGATCGCGAAAGTCATCCTGGGAGGACCGTTGCGGTAGGGGGGACAGGAGTCAGGAGGCAGAAGTCAGAAGGTAGGAAATTGGTAGAGACGCGCCGCCAGCACGTCTCTCTTCGGCACCCACAAATCGTAGAGACGCGCCGCTGGCACGTCTCCCAGGGATTCAGGAGGGGGGGAAGGTGGATGAGTGGGCGATCGCGAATGAATTAAACAACCATCACCAGGAGGACATTTTGGCAGGCAAATTAACCACTCACGTTTTAGACACCGCCCACGGCAAACCCGCCGCTGGCATGACGATCGCCCTCTGGCAAATTGACCCGCGATCGGGAGCCAAACAATTACTCAAAACCACCCTCACCAACGCCGATGGTCGCACCGATAGCCCGTTGCTCACCGATGCTGAATTCACTCCAGGCGTGTATGAACTCATTTTTAGCGTCGGTGAATACTTTGCTAAAACCAGCGGTAGCACTTCAGAACTGCCCTTTCTCAATCAGGTACCGATTCAATTTGGCATTGCCGATGCCAGCGGACATTATCATGTGCCGTTGCTCGCCTCTCCCTGGTCTTACAGCACCTACAGAGGCAGCTAAAACAGAAATAGATCTAAGGGCTATGCGCTAAAAAACACGCCTATGATCCGTTCTGGCTGGTGCCTAACACAGCCTACAGGTGGGACACGATTTAATAGAAAATCCCTGACTGTCATAAGTTAACCCCAAACCATCACTTCTCCCCTTTGCCCCCCCGTTGCCAGCATTGTGCCCTCCGGGTGCCAGGCAAAGCAAGCTAAACCATGTTCTGGGCCCTCTAAAACTTGCGCTAAGTCCTGCGCACTCTCCCACAAACAGACACACCCATCGGAGGCAGCAGATGCCAGTAACAAAGACTGAGGCCGAAACGCGATCGCCTGCACTATACCCTCATGAGCCTCCAGCACTTGATTCGCCCAACCGACTTCCGGATCATCCGACCGTTCCCAGGTGACGATGGATTCCCCGCTACAGGTCGCCAACAGCGGCGCACCCGTGGCTGTGAGCGGCTGTGACCAGGCCAGTTGCCGCACCTTCCCCGGAAACCCCTGCATCACCCAGGGGCTTTGGGGGCGCGACCATTCCACGACCGTCAAAGTATTATCCAGATTGCCATCCGCCAGATACAGCCCATCCGGCGACCAGGCGATCGCCACACTCGCCGACGGCATCTCCAACACCTGGGGATCTTCATCCCAGTCTGTCGCCTGCCACACCCGCGCCCCCCGATGCCCACACAGCGCAATCCGCTCCCCGGTCGGTTGCCAATCCAGGCCCAACACCGAGGACGACTCAAAATTCAGCGTCGTGATCACCTCATTCAGT
>JAIXVO010000412.1 GCA_027482985.1 Cyanobacteriota bacterium | reverse complement strand
ACCCACAAATTCTGAGCCTTCGTGCGATCGCTTGTGCTGACAATCCCCGACCCGACTACGGGCTGTGCCGGACTGCTAGGGGTCGCTGGCGTGGAAGCATCCGGTGGCGTTTGCAAAATAATCGAGTACACCACCGTCGCATCATTCGTGCCATCCCCATTCGTATCCACCCGATACGCCCAGGCATTATCCTCACCCCGCGTTTCACCCGTCTTCGTCTGCCCATCCAGATTAATCCGCGTTTCCCCCGGCAAAGTATAGATATCCGTCGCTAACGCCGTCACACTGTAGCTGCCATCATTCCGCAACATCCCCGCCAACACCGCTTCCGCTGGCACCCCGCCCGGATAGCGCGTATCCCGGTTGGCATCAAACAAGGTTTCCAGCTTGGCTCTAGCGCGATCGATCGCCGGAGTCGCCGCGTTATACACCACCCGTTGCTGCGCTTCCCCAATCACCTGCGTCGTATGGCTATAAGCCCGATACACCAACGCCGATACCGTCAACATCACCACCAGCAACATCATGATCGTGGTCGGCAAGACGAACCCTGGCTGGGCAGTGCGTTGGCGCGATCGCGGCAGGCGAAATAACAGTCGAGCGAGGCGACGGGACAGCAGTTTGACAATCCGGCGACAGAGGCGAGAAAAACGCTGAGACAAGGTTGAACCAGGGGATAGACGACGGTGAAACAGAACTGGTTGGCTAGCCATCGGAGCACCCCCAAAACTATGGGCGCAAACAGCGCGATCGCGATGCTGCGCGATTGCTCCAGACCACAATCCAGACCCCCAAACCTCCCCCATGGGAGGTTGCAGGCTGTCCTGATCACCTAATTCGTAGATTTGCTATCCCAACAGGAAGAAAAAGAACCAATTTTGAATTCCGTCGGTAATTTTGCGGAACTCTTGATGTATATGAAGAAATGAGTGGGTTGCTGCTAGCCAGGCTCCATCCAGCCTCAATTCAATGGCGATCGCCCATCCCCTACAGCGCATCCAACTGCACCGTCACCGCATCATAATCAGTCCCCTGGAGCATCAACCGCGTCACGATCGCGTAAGCCTCCGTCCAGGCTTGCTGCATCTCAGCCGTCCAGCCCTCTTGGAGATAACGCTGCATCGTCTGCAACAGCGTTTTGCCAAACAGTGGGTAATAAGCTGGCACCGCCCCATACTGCACATGCCGCGTCCCCAATCCGGTTAACGCTGCCGCTAACACATCCGGATTCCGCAAATTCTCAATCACCAACGTCAACGCCGCAAATAGCATCATCCGCTGCTTCGACATATTCGTATGAGCAAACAACGGCGCGATCGCGGGGTAATCGGTAAACAGGGTTGTGTAGAAATCGGACACAAACGCCTCAAAGTCCGGCTTCATCGCCCGAAAACTCTCTTCCAGTAGTTCAATTTGTAAGGTCATCAGCACACCTCCCCTGCGTCCGTGGTTGGAACGTGATTCTTCCACTCTTTATAAACGGCTTTTTTTCACCTCAAAATAAACTGCGGATAAAGTTTAGGATCGGGACTATCGCTGGGGCAGCCCACGGAGGCCAAGTCAGATCGGCAAGAGTCAAGGCTGGGTCGGTATTTTGAGCCCATAAAAAAACTCGTCCGATGAACCTTTTCACCAGACGAGTGTTCTAACAGAGGAAAAATTGGCTTAAGCGCCTTCTTTGGAACCACCAGCCAGCACGATCGCGACTGTCCGCCCTGGATCGCCCGTGGCTTCTACGCCAGCAGGTAATTTCAGTTGGCTGATGGTGATCGTCTCACCCACATTCAGATCGGTGATATCGACTTCAATAAAATCCGGGATCTTTTCCGCTAGACACTTGACGTGGAGGGAGTTCATTGATGGATCGAGGGAACCGCCCCCTTCCTTAATCCCGACCGCAGTCCCGACAAAGTGCAAGGGCACATCCACTTCCAGGCTGCCATGATCCGCTACCGCAAAGAAGCTGATGTGGTAGGGGGTGCCTTTCCAGGGGTGTGTTTGGACTTCCCGCAACAGGGCTTTCCCGTTCCAGGACAAGTCGGGAATATTGACCTGAATCAACGAGTTGTTAATCGAGGCATCCCGCAGCAACAATTCCGCTGCTTTCGCGTTCATCACCAGAGAAATGGACTCGGTACCTTGGTGCCCATAGAGCACTGCTGGCAGTTGGCCAGACCGACGCAGAGCGTTGGGTTTACTCCCCTCAGGACGGGGTTGGCAGTCAATCTTAAATTCCATAATGCAGTGTCAGTAAATAGAGGGGTGGTTAAACTTCGAGCGTTTGGTTGACGGCTTCCGAGGAGGGAGAGCCGTTGGTATGTAGCAGAGCACGTTTCGGGCCGTGAATCGGATCTTCCACGATGATGGTCTGGTCGCGACTAGCCCCAAGGGACACGATCGCGATCGGGACTTCCATCAACTCTGCTAAAAGCTTGAGATAATCCAATGCCTGTTTCGGCAGATCATCCAGAGTGCGGCAATCGGCAGTCGATTGCTTCCAACCGGGCACTGTTTTGTAAATGGGGCGACACCGCGCAAATCGCCGCGCATTACTGGGGAAATCATGACAGTTCTCGCCATCCACTTCATAGGAGACACAAACATTGATCTCATCCAGTTCATCCAACACATCGAGTTTGGTAATCGCCAGACAGTCTAACCCATTAATCCGCACGGCGTAGCGCCCAATCACGGCATCAAACCAGCCGCAACGTCTGCGCCGTCCGGTGGTGGTGCCAAATTCAGCGCCGCGATCGCAGAGTAATTCGCCCATTTCCCCGTGCAACTCGGTGGGGAACGGCCCTTCTCCAACGCGGGTGGTATAAGCTTTGGCGACCCCAATCACGCGATCGATGACTGTTGGCCCCACGCCCGTCCCGACACAAGCTCCCCCCGCCACGGGATTGGAGGAGGTGACATAGGGATAGGTGCCATGATCGAGATCCAGCAGGGTGCCCTGAGCGCCTTCAAACAGGATGTTGCGCTTGCGTTGAATGGCATCGTAAATCCGGAGGGAGCTATCGACGACATGGGGACGCAGGCGATCGGCGTAGACCAGATACTCGTCAATCACGGCTTGCGGGTCGAGGGGCGGCAAGTCGTACAGCTTTTCGAGGATGACATTTTTGTACTCGACCGTCCAGCGCAACCGCTTCCGGAGCGAGTCGGGGTCCATCAGATCGACCATCCGAATCCCCGTCCGTTCTGACTTGTCAGCATAGGTGGGACCAATGCCGCGCCCCGTCGTGCCGATCCGATGTTCGCCCCTGCGTTCTTCCGAGGCTTGATCTAGAATGCGGTGATACGGCATCGTGACATGCGCGGTTTCCGAGATCAGCAAATTGCGGGTGGAAATTCCCAATGTTTCCAGTTGATCCAGCTCCCCGATCAACACTTTGGGATCAATCACCGTCCCGCAGCCGATGATGCATTCCGTATCAGGATACAGAATGCCCGACGGAATCAGGTGTAATTTAAAGGTTTGATCTTTAACCACAACTGTATGTCCGGCATTCACACCCCCTTGATACCGAACCACAATGTCTGCCGACTTGCTGAGTAGATCGGTGATCTTTCCTTTCCCTTCATCGCCCCATTGGGCACCTATGACAATGACGTTAGCCAAGATTGCTTAAAGAATTAGAGTTTGCACAAACATCCATTATCAGGATGTGGTTTCAACTCTGTCAACTAGCTAACTTAGGTTTGTGCCCAAAAGGCGGTAGGAAAAGGAGAGGCTGACTCCCATCAACAAAACCCACCCGGAACTATTGAAGTTCTCTATGATTAAGAAAAGATTTGTTAACGATGCAGATCTTTGTTGCCTACCAGATGCGATCGCAACTGCCTGCCCCAGCAACGTCTCTATCCTCTCTCACGCAAAACTCTCTTACTCACAAACGAGGTGCTTGTGGCTTTATACGCAGAATTACACCGCCATTTGGGGGGTTCCGTCGTCCCTCGGATCTTGTGGCGTTATCTCCAGCGCAGCGAATCTGAGCTGATTCAACGCTTTACCGGGTATGCCGACTTTGAAGATTTTTATACCCGTCCCCGCAACACCCTGGACGAATACTTGGAATTGCATACGTTGGTGGAAAGTGTGCAGACCGCCGAAGCCTTACCTTACTTCATTTACCGCCTGGTGCGCGGGGCTTACATTTTCGAGAATTTAGCCTATCTCGAATTACGCTACACGCCTTACCTGCGCACGCCGGATCACCTCTCCCAGTCCCAAAGAATTGAAGCGATGGCGGAAATTGTGGAGATTGTCGGCAAAGCCAGCCAGATCCATGAATACCCGATCGTGACCAGCCAAATTCTCTGTATGCACTCGAAGTTACCCTATGCCGTGAATCGGGCGATTGTGGAAGTGGCGGCGCAGTTTCGGGAGTATGTGTGCGCGATCGATGTGGCAGGGGGCGATAATCACTATGGCGAACGGCTGGAGGAGTTTATCGAGTTGTATGCCTATGCGCGATCGCTGGGCTTGAACACGACTGGGCATCTCTACGAAACGCGCGAAGGCTGTTATCCCGAACTCCTGCCCTACCTGATGCGGATCGGGCATGGAATTCAAATTCCGATCCACTATCCCCATCTCCTCAAGGAAGTGGCAGACCGCCAACAATGTCTGGAAGTGTGTCCCACCACTTATTTGAAGACGGGCACGCTGGAAGAATTGTCCCAACTCAAAATTGTCTTCGATCGCTGCTTTGAAGCTGGAGTCGATATCGCGATTTGTACCGATAATGCGGGCTTACACAATGTCCGCTTGCCCTTTGAGTACGAGACGCTGCTCACCCATGACATCATCGGCTTTCAAGAGTTACAAGCCTGTCAGGATGCCGCCTTCCGCCATGCGTTTGCGTGGCCGCACAATCAGCGCCCTGCCTCGCTGCTGAATGGCCTCCTGAAGCCAGCAATGGATCTGAGCGATCGCCATCCCGTCGCTGTGAACTGATCCTGGATTGAAGGGCGATCGTGGAGGTGTGAATCGGGGCGAATAGCTCAATTTAAGCGAAACGTGCTGACACGTAAGGGTTGCCGCCCTCATCCCCTAACCCCTTCTCCCAAAACTGGGAGAAGGGGAACCGGAAAGTCTTTCCCCTTGCCCATTTTGGGAGAGGGGTTGGGGGTGAGGGCGGACTAGAAGCCTTGTCCAGCCGACGTTTTTGCTTGAAGTTGAAGCGGTTGATAGACCTTCGCTCTTTACGGCTGAATTGTATCGATCTCCATAAAAAAGAGACGCGATCGCGTCTGTTTTTCGTGGAACCTGAGAATTGGGCCTAGCCGCCCCGTTGTAGCGCCATTTCAGCTTGCTTAAATTCTTGTTCCAGCCGATCCTTCATTTTCTGAGGGACAGGGCGATTGGGATAGGACGTGTAATGTCCTGCCAGAGAATTTAAGGCAGTCCGCATGGTGGTGAAAGAAGTCAGTTTGGCGAGGGCCGGATCGCGCCGATAGCGAGACGCAAAATCACTAATCAGCCGCTTGGCTTCAGCTTGAGCAGCCACTCGTTCAGGCGAATCATCTGGAACTTGCAAGGCTTCACGCAGACTATTGATCACGGCCACCGTATCCTGGCTATAGTTGCCAGTCACGCTGACGGGGGCGGCGATCGTGGGGGCGGCGGTTAGAAACCCAAGGCAAACCACCAGAACGAAAGCCAACAAGCGAGATAAATGGCGCTTCATATGCATTCACAGAGACAGGACAAGCTTTTGCAGATGTTTACTTTTTGTAAAGCAACAAACTCTCACTTATCCTAACTTGATTCGGTATCTTCTCAGACAGCAACCTGCAAAATCAACCAAACCGACCACTGACATACTCTTGGGTGGCTTTTTGCTTCGGACTTTGGAAAATGACTTCCGTGCGATCGTGCTCCTCAATGTAGCCCGTCCGCTGCCCTTTCTCGTTCGCTTGCACATTGAAGAAGGCCGTGAAGTCGGAAGCGCGAGAAGCCTGCTGCATGTTGTGCGTCACAATCACCAGGGTGTACTTCTCTTTCAATTCCTGCATCAAGTCTTCAATCTTGAGGGTGGAAATCGGGTCTAGCGCCGCACAAGGCTCATCCATCAGCAGAACTTCCGGTTGCACCGCGATCGCCCGCGCAATACACAGCCGCTGCTGTTGCCCCCCAGAGAGGTCAGTCCCCAATGCCTTCAGCTTATCCTTCACGTCATCCCACATGGCGGCCCCTCTGAGGGAGTTCTCCACCAGCTCATCCATGTCGCCCTTATAGCCCAACAAGCGCGGCCCAAAGGCAATGTTGTCGTAAATCGTTTTGGGAAAGGGGTTCGGCTGCTGGAACACCATCCCAATCTGCCGCCGCACTTCCACCGCATCAATATCAGAGGCATACAGGTCTTGCCCGTGATACAGAATCTTGCCATCTAGATGGAAGGACTTGATCAGGTCGTTTAGGCGGTTGAAACACCGGAGCACCGTACTTTTACCGCAACCGGAAGGACCGATGAAGGCAGTAATCGCGTGTCTGGGAACCTCAATATTCACGTCCCGGACGGCCTTAAAATCGCCATAGTAAATATTGACGTTTTCGGTTCTAAACACAACGTCAGTATTGGTTTTGGTGCTGGTTTGAAGGTTGGTAGTCATAGGGGGATGGGAAGGTAGGAGGGAGTGAAAGCGACGAAGGGTGAACGGCCTTGAACTTGTAAACCTTGAATTTGGCAAAATCGGGGTGCACCTTACCGGCGGCGCACAATCCACCGAGCCAGGATATTAGCAACTAACACCATAGTGACCAGCACCAGCGCCGCCGCCCACGCCAATTCCTGCCAGTTAGCAAAAGGTGTAATAGCGTAATTGTAGACGAGGACTGCCAGGGTCGCGGTGGGCCGCCAAGGGTCCCAGTTCCAGAAATTATTGAACAGTGCCGTAAACAGAACGGGTGCTGTTTCGCCTGCTGCCCGCGCGATCGCCAGAATAATTCCCGTAATAATTGCCGGTATGGCTGCTGGCAAAATCACTCGCAAAACAGTTTGATAGCTGGATGCACCCAGCCCGACAGAAGCCTGGCGCAAGTTGTTCGGAACCGATTCCAACGCCTCGGTTGAGGTTCTGACAATGGTGGGTAGCATGAGCACCGCGATCGCCACCCCAGCGGCAACGGCAGAGTAGGAACGCGTCTTCACCACGATCAGCCCATAGGCGAACACGCCCATCACGATGGAAGGCACACCGCTCAGGACGTTGGTCAGAAAGTTAATGGCATTCGCCAACTTGGTGTCGCGGGCAAATTCCGACAGGTAAATCGAAGCCAGAATCCCAAACGGAATACTAATCAACGATGCAATCCCGACGGTCATAAAAGTTCCCACCACCGCATTCCCAAACCCGCCGGAGTTGAATTGCGGATGGTCACGGGGAAAGGGCGGTGGGGGGAGCTGCGTAAACAACTGGGGACTGATGCGGACAATCCCCTTAGTGATCACGTAATACAGGAGCGCCACCAGGGGAATCAGCGCCAGGATGGCACAGGTGACGACCAGCCCCGTCATGACGTTAGAGAAGATCGTCTTGGAGGAGACAGTACGGGTTAAACTTCTGCCCTTCGAGAGAGCGGGGGAAGACTCTGGACTGGTCATACTCACTTCTTAGGATGCGGGGTGGATGAATCGGGTGGACGGTAACAATGACTCAGACAAGCGGCGCGATCGCCCATCACTAAAGCTTCTTGATTTCAACTTTCTTAACAATGTACTCAGCCAGCACGTTCACGATCAAGGTGAGCACAAACAGAATTAAGGCGGCATACATCAAGGCGGCGACTTGCAGACCGGAGGCTTCGGCAAACTGGTTCGCCAGCAATGCCGAAATCGTCGATCCCTGCGCGAACAGTGAGGGCGAGGGGCGGGGCGAGTTGCCAATCAACATGGTGACGGCCATGGTTTCACCCATCGCGCGACCGAGTGCCAGCATGACACCCCCAATAATCCCCGAAATTGCAGTGGGGATAATCACCTGAATCAAAGTTTCCCAGCGGGTCGCGCCCAACCCATAGGCGGCTTGGCGCAACGCTGGGTTGACACTGGCGAGGGAATCTCTCGAAATCGAGGAAATAATCGGCAGAATCATAATCGCCAGGACGAGCGAGGCGATATAGATACCGCGTCCGGTGGGCGGTGTACTGAACAACGGAATCCAACCAAAGTTCTGATGCAACCAGGTCATTGGTCCTTGCAGCAGCGGTGCCAGCACGAACATTCCCCACAACCCATAGACCACACTGGGGATGGCGGCGAGCAGTTCCACCATGAACACTAACGGTTGGCGCAGTCGTTCCGGGAGAAAATCTTCACTGAGAATAATGGCGACTCCCACCCCAATGGGAACCGCAATCAGGAGGGCAATGAAGGAGGTGATCAGCGTGCCATAAATTTGCGTCCAGGCTCCGTAGATGTCCTCGACGGGGTTCCAGCGAGCGACCGTAATAAAGTCGAAAATGCCAAATTTTTGGATGGCGGGCCAGGCATCGATCGCGACTTGCAGGGCGATCGCCAGGAGGGTGACACCAATCCCAACCCCAAAAAGCCACGTCAGCCATTTAAAGCCATTGTCTACGACCCGCGAGGTTTGGGTGCGCTCGTAGGACATGCCTGTGTTTCGTTCTACTGCTGGAGCCATAATCTGCCCACTTATTGCGAAGTATCTACCAACCGATTAACTCAATGATCTAAACCTAATCAAAGACTATCGAACCAGATGCTCTAATCCAACCACTCCGGAGCTGCTCCAGAGTGGTTGCAGTCACAACTTACTTCTCTTCAATCGTTGCGAGTTTGGCAATGATCTCATTAGCCAAAGAGTCAGGCAGTGGGATAAAGCCTAACTCTGTGGCAGCAGCTTTACCGTCCTTGAAAGTCCAAGTCCAGAGATCGCGCAAGGTCGAACCCTTGGGTGCGGGATAATTCCCATACAGCAAGACGTAAGTCAAACTCACGATAGGATAAGCTCCTTTTCCGGCTGGGTCGGGAACGCGCACTACAAAGTTAGCATCCGGTTTCTCGCCCTCTAATGCCAACGCCGCAGCTTCCGGCGTTGGAGTCACAAAGTCACCGGCCTTATTCTGTAGGGTCGCCATCTCCAACTGGTTCTCGCGGGCATAGGTAAACTCAACATAACCAATGCCACCCGGTGTTTGTTTAATCTGAGCCGTCACCCCTTCATTCCCTTTGCCACCTTGACCCGCAGGCCATTCGATCGAGCGACCGGCGCCAGCCTTCCAGTTGGGGCAGGCTTTCGCTAGGTGATTCGTGAAGATGGCGGTGGTGCCGCTCCCATCTGACCGGAAGACAAAGGCGATGGGAGTGCTGGGGAGGGTGACACCAGGGTTATCTTTGGCAATCTTCGGGTCATTCCACGTCTTAACTGTGCCATCGGCGATGCCACAGTAGGCTT
>JAIXVO010000085.1 GCA_027482985.1 Cyanobacteriota bacterium | reverse complement strand
CGGTGCCAAGTCAGTTTTGCAGGGGCAGTTTTGGGTTTACGCGTGGTTCTGGCCATAGGGGAGAAGGCGGAAGGATAAGAAAAGGCGGAAGGCTGAAAAAAGGCGGAGGGCGGGAGGATGAAGGCTGAGACAAGGCGGAAACCTATTTCTAGAAAAAGTTATACCCATAAACTGTAGGAGGCTGGCATTCGGTCTCAATCTCGCGATGGGTCAGAGTAGAAGAAGATTGGCTAAATGTTAAACCCATACAAAGGTAGTTGCTTTTTCCAGCAATCCCTTTCACTCCCTTTCGTCCTTCATCCTTTTGCCTTTTATAATCAATTGGTCCGCTAGAGTCTGAATGGCTGCTTGATAACAGTCTGTGCCCTGATCGCGACAGAGATTGACCAGTGTTCCTCGGATGGGAGATGCGTGGATCTGGAGGGATGAACGGGCGGTCAAATCTAACTCTCGATGGGCAGATGCCGTGGTATAGGTTAGTTGGCTGCATAGAGTGGCTAGGATTGTACACCCGGCTGCGGTGGCGAAGGTTTGCCAGGCTGAGATCGCTTCAGGTTGGGCAGACAGGATGATGCAATGGGTGGAACGATGCAGAATCTCAGCGTTTTCAGCAGTTCGTTTACCGCCTAGATCCAGCAGCACGATGTCATGACACCCATTGCGTCCAAGTTGCTCGATGCTATGCAGGGTGATGGTGATGAATTCTGGGGAGAAGGCAGCTTTCTTGCGAATTTGTTGGACGATCGCCTGATCCGCCTCATTTGACCACATGCCCTCACCGTCGGGGCAGGCTCGGTGCAAGAAGACTTGGGCTGGTTGCCGTTGCAGCAGTTGCCGATACAGTTCTGCCAGGAAGATGGATTTGCCAGAGTGGGGCGGCCCCACAATCGCAATCACGGCTCCCTGATAATCAGCACGCGGATCGATCGCAGCATCGAGCATCATCATCACAGATGAATGGTTTGTCCTAATTGAAAGCGATCGTCATGGGTTTGCACAATCACATAGCCTAGCCGGGGGTCATAGGTGGCGATCGCGGGACTGGGATGAGCGGTATGGAACAACATCCCATAGCCCCAAATGGGGCCGCGACCGTTAATCAAAATCGGCAATGATCCAATCAACTGCGATGCAATTTCCTGAACGGCTGCGGCAAATTGATCGGGAGTCGTCACCCCGTTAGGAATTTCAAACTCGACTAACCGTACTGTAAAGCCATCAACATGAGGTTTGTCGGTAATTGTAAAGGTGGGTTTTGCCATCACAGTCTCCCGGCACTGTTGCCGTATAACGTCCAGGTTTCTTGTAGATCGTCGGTCATGCGTTGTCGCAAACTCAAGGGTAATAATACTTCTACATTCGGTCCCCAGGCTCGCAACCGCATCACGACGTTGTTATCGCCCAATCGATGCTGGGCTCCACAAAACACACTGGATTTGTGCCGGGGGCGATCGCGAAACCACTGCGCCAATGATAAGCCCTGATGTTGCGTCTCTGGATCGGCTTGAAATCGTTGCTCGGCTTGTTCAAAGTCCATTTCTAAAAACAGTTTGGCGCGTTCCGTATTGGCGATATAGTTGCCGTAGAAATAACGCTCAAACCGGAGCAAGAGCGGGGCGATTGGCCGATGAATTTCTACGCCTAAGGCGGCTGCAACTTCCCGCTCGACCCAGGTGGGGGTCTTTTCGGCAAACAGCGGGGGCAGGCGTTGAGGCAGTGACGGAGATACTTGCCAGGAACCTGGCAGATCGGGGTCTGCCCAACTCAGAGCTTGCAGCGAGAGGATGCGATCGAGGCGATAATCATACCAATTGGGTCGTGAGGCAGCGTCAGCCGAGGTGTGCGGGGATTGGGGCTGGGGCGTTTGACCAAAGGCAAACAGATAGGGGGCGCGTTGAAAGTAGTAGATACACACGGGATAGGTAATCAACTCGAATTCGGTTTCGTAATAGCGAATGCTGCGATAGGTGAGTTGTACAGGGGGCACGGGAGTCTGTTGCCAGAGGGATTTGAGGTCTTGCAAGAGGCGATCGACTTGCTGCGAAACCGATTGCGACACAATATATTCCACATCCAGGATGAATCGTTGCACCCCGTTGATCGGTTGCGGGAAATGGTCTGCAACCATCGCCAGATCGTTGGGGATGAAGTGAGCGGTGGTTAGTTCCAACGTGGCAGACAGCCACGGGAACTGGGGGAACTGCTGGACTTTGCGATATCGCCGTTGACTGGCAGCACCGCGAGCGGTTAACCAACCCAATTTTTCCAGCGTGACGAAATCATTCCGCAGGGTGCGATCGGCGACTTGAAAGGGACAGGTTGCAGCACCGGCAGCGGTTGGCGGGGAGGCGCGATCGCCGAATAACTCCAGCCAGCGATCGGCGGTGACACCAGAACGGGTGATCAAACTTTGTCGCCAGTGCGTCTCGTCGATCCCGGTTGCTTCCGCAAATAACCACTGGCGCAAGGATTTTGCCCGCAGTTCCGGTTGCACACAAGCCTCGCGCCATTGCGCATTACTAAACCACCCCTGCTGATCGGTGGGCAAAGAAATCTCTAAATCGCCATACAGCGATCGCAACATCACCCACAACCGCACGGCCTTTTGCAGGTTGCCTGGTTGCCCCAGCCCACCCAACGCCAGATAATCGAGCAATTCGACGGTCGGTGGATAATCAAAGCCAAAGTCGAGCATGAGCTAAACGCCTGGTTACCATACCAGAGCCAGTGTAGTGTAGGGTTGGAAGGAGGGAGTTCT
>JAIXVO010000038.1 GCA_027482985.1 Cyanobacteriota bacterium | reverse complement strand
TGGGTAGCCGCACCGCTGGCGACCATCAGCACGCCCTCGTCCCGCAGGGGGGCTAGGGCTTTGCCGATGTCGTAATGGTGCAGCGGGGTTGCCTGGGGTTGAAGCGAAAGCGTCACCACGGGAATGGTGGCCCCTGGGTCGGCCAAAATTAATGGAGTCCAAACTCCGTGGTCAAAGCCGCGATCGCGATTCACACCGGCAGAAAACCCAGCCGCAGCTAACATGGCCACCACGCGATCGGCCAGTTCAGGACTACCGGGGGCCGGGTAGTTCAGCTCGTAGAGCGATCGATCGAAACCGCCAAAGTCGTAGATCATGGCGGGCCGCTCGGCCGCGCTGACCGTCGGTTGAGCCGTGAGCCAGTGGGCCGAAATCGCCAAAATTGTCTCTGGCCTGGGCATAGTTTGCAGGAGCTGCCGCAAAAAGTCTTGGGTGGGGCCTGAGCGGAGGGGTAGGTCAGGGGCACCATGGGAGATGAAGAGCGTGGGTAGACGAGACATGGGTGACACCAGCAAAGATCGGCTGAACCGATAGAGAGGTAGGACGGACTAGAGAGGGCGATCGCGATTGCGCCAGTACAGCGCTGGCCAGATAGCTGAGGACAGGGGAAGCCGATACAGCCAAAACCGGGACACTATCCAGCAATAGTTCTAGCAAGAACTATCTAGACTCAGACTATCATCCTGAGCTGGGAATGACAAGGGCCCAAAGCCGCCCCTGTCCAGGGACTTTTGGGAAAGACAATGCCCTAGAGCACCGGTACAGTATGGCTAAAAACCCGGTTTCTTCGTCGCTGCGCTAACGATATGACTTGCATTCTGGCCAAGAAGCCGGGTTTCTGTACCGACGTTCTAGTCACAGCGCCCTTCGGGGGCGGCCTTGAGTTGAGCCAGGCTTAAAACATGGCTTCTAGACGGTGGAGTAGGACCCGCAAAAGCTCCATCTCCGAGGCCTCTAGGAGAGTGAGGTGCTGCTTGATGTCGCTAAGGTGGGCCGGGAACACCTGCTCAAATAACGTCGTGCCCTCGGTGGTGAGCTGAACCACCACGGTACGGCGGCTTTCCGGCGGGGTGGCTCGGGTCACGAGGCCCTTCTGTGCCAGGCGATCGACCACCCCCGTCAGGGTGCCTTTGGTGATTAGGGTTTTTTCGCCAATGTCTCCCATGGTGAGCCCCTGGGTGTTGCCCAGGGTGGCAATGACGTCAAACTGGGCTGGGGTTAAGTCATACTGGCGCACAAAGGTTTCTGAATAGCGCGCAAAGGCCTGATACGCCCTGACCAGGGCCCTAATGGTGGCAAGGCTGGGCTCTTGGGCCACGGCCTGGGACAGATTGGAGGTAGCCATGGCAGGGGAGCAAGGAAGATAGTTTTAGTCAGGACTATTTTAGGGCGTATTTCAGTACCACGTTGTCCAGAGCTTGTAGACCCGATCGGGTGAACTATCGCCGTCAAAGGGATGATGAAGAGTGTTTCCTGGTGTGATTAGCCGCCTGGCCAGAGCCCTTACCCTGAGGTATGGGCTGTGTTGACCTGTTTCGCCGTATTATTTCGCCGTATTAAAGGCAAACTCTCTCCAGCTTTTCAAACAACCTCTGTGGCTGGTGGACAGTACCAATCTGGGGAGTATTCAACCAGAGCCGCATCATTTGCCTTGACACTCATCCTACCTATAGGTAGGATGGGGCAATGAGTCCAGTTGATACCAAAACCCAAATTCTAGATGTTGCTCAAGATCTGATTCAGCGCCTCGGCGTCAACGGCATGAGCTACCAGGACATCAGCGATCGCGTCGGTATTCGTAAGGCCAGTGTGCACAGTCACTTCCCCAAAAAGGATGACCTGCTGCTGGCCCTGGTGGAGCGCTATAGCGATCGCTTCCTCAGAATAGTGGATAGTATCGTAGCATCTGACGATGGGCCGGAGGTCAAACTGCGGCGCTATTGCGGCCTGTTTGAGGCCACCCTCAGCAGTGGCAACCAAGATAAAACCTGCCTTTCTACCATGCTGGGGGCCGAAACCCTAACCCTGAGTGCCTCTCTGGTAGAGGATGTGTGGGGATTTTGTGAGGCCAACGAGCAACGCCTGGCAACCATGCTCGAGCAAGGTCGTCAGGAGGGCAGCTTTCACTTTTCCGGTGAGGTTCAGGCCATGGCCGCGCTCATGTTTGAAACCTTGCAGGGGGGCATGCTGCTGGCCCGGGTGCGGGGTGGGGCTACCGGGTTTCACCAGACGATTGGGCAATTACTGCAGTTAGTCAAAGGGTAATTTTTTTTGATCATTAGCCTTCCTACTAGAAGGTAGTTAGTCTATTCAGCCAATTAGGAGATGTCGATCATGGGTCAGAATTTCGGTGGTCAAACGTTGATTGTGGTTGGGGGTACGAGCGGCATTGGCAAGGCCGTTGCCCAACAGGCGCTACAGCAGGGTGGTACGGCGGTGCTGGTGGGTAGGCGGGGCGATCGCCTACAAGCTGCCATCGATGAACTCAGCCCCTTCGGGAACGTATTTGGCGAGCAGGCGGATATTGTCGATGCCAGCGAACGGGCCCATTTAATCGCTCAAATCCAGGCTAAGTATTCAGCGGCAACCTTGCTGGTGAACGCCGCCGGGGTGTTTTTGCCCAAGTCATTTTTAGACCATACCGAAGCCGATTACGATTTGTATTTGAATCTCAATCGGGCCATGTTCTTCATTACCCAGGCCATTGTTCAGGGCATGATTGCCCAGGCCCAAGGCGGTGCGATCGTCAATGTGGGCTCTATGTGGGCCAAACAAGCGGTGCAGGCGACCCCTTCCTCGGCCTACTCCATGGCCAAGGCAGGCTTGCACTCCCTCACCCAGCACCTGGCCATGGAGCTGGCCAGGCATCAGATTCGTGTCAACGCGGTCTCCCCGGCGGTGGTAGAAACCCCCATCTACGAGGGCTTTATCCCAAAGGAGCAGGTGCATAGCGTCGTGCAAGGATTCAATGGTTTCCACCCTATTGGTCGTGTGGGCAGACCTGAGGAGGTGGCGGCGGCGATCGCCTTTCTGCTATCAGACCAGGCCGCCTGGGTGACCGGGGCGATTTGGGATGTCGACGGCGGTGTCATGGCCGGGCGCAATCAGTACGCCTAGGGTGTTACCCAAAACCGGGTTTCTAGGGCGGTGGCCACTGCCGTTGGCGCGCCGCGCGGTAGAAACCCAGTTTTGGGCGGATTTGAGAGGACGCCACATTGCGTGGGTATTTTCGTAGCCAGAATTGTCCTCAGAATTCAGTTCCCGCTGAACTCCTGACTCCTGGCTCCTGGCTTACGTTAATATCCCTGTGAGAGATTGGAGTCATAGCTCACCTAACCTACATTGAGAAACTGCGCTATCCATCAATGGCACTATTCCTAGGCGAAGATAGATCAACACCCAAGAACCTTTCCACCGTGGGAGCCTGGGTGGCCGTGGCCCTAGTCAGCCTGGCACCGCTGCCCCTCAGGGCTCAGACGTTGCCGTTGCCTGAGCAGTTGACTGCTCTCACCTCCGCAGAGGGGCAGACGCTGCTGCGCGATAGCGAGGGATTGGCCGACTATGTGCCCCTCACCAGCCAGTTTGTCACCCAGATTAACCAGGCCTTTTGCGGGGTGGCCAGCGTAGTCATGGTGCTCAACGCTCTGGGTATTCCAGCCCCGCTGGCCCCGGAGTGGGAGCGGCACTACTTTACCCAGGAGAATGTGTTTAACGACCAGACCGAGGCGATTATTGGGCGGGATGCGATCGCCCGTCAGGGCCTGACCCTGGCCGAACTATCCGGTATTCTCGAAACCTATCCGGTCCAGGCTGAGATCTACTACGGCAGCGATGTGAGTCTGGATGAGTTTCGCCGTCTGATTCGCACCAATCTGGAAACCCCAGGCAACTATGTGCTGATCAACTACCTGCGTCGCACCATCGGCCAGGAGCGCGGGGGCCACATTTCACCCCTGGCGGCCTACGATGCCGACACCGAGCAGTTTTTAATCTTAGATGTGTCCCGTTACAAGTATCCCCCGGTGTGGGTGCAGGCCGCAACCCTGTGGCAGGCGATCAATACGGTGGATTCGGTCTCGAATCAGACCCGGGGATTTTTGCTGATTGAGGCGCAGTAGAAACCGGCCCAGGGTCCCGATACCCTGGGATTAGGCCGCGAGGGATCGCGCGATCGCCCCATGTTTTTCTAGCACCAGGGGTAGATCCAGCGTCAGCAAGCCCTCGGGGTTGAGCACCTCTCGACCGTGGATAAAGCTGTAGTCAACGCGATCGACCATGCAGAAGATCAAGGCAGCCACGGGGTCGTAGGCGGTGCCCGACAGCGCCAGGCGATCGAGGTCAACGGTGACAAAGTCTGCCGCCATGCCGGGGGCCAGGTGGCCAATATCGGTGCGACCCAGTACCCTAGCGCCGCCGCGAGTGGCTATTTCTAAGGCCTCACGGGCGGTGAGGGCACCGGCATCTTCCTCGCGCACGCGGGCCATCAAAAAGGCCTGGCGAGCTTCGGCGAATAAATGGCTGCCGTCGTTAGAGGCAGACCCATCGACCCCCAGGCCCACGGGCACGTTGTGGTCGAGCAGTTTGCGAATCGGGGCCATACCGCTGGCCAGACGCATGTTGCTACAGGGGCAGTGGGCGACCCCGGTACCGGTTTGGCCAAAGCTGTGGATGGCTTTGTCGTCAAGCTTGACGCAGTGGGCATGCCACACATCCTCCCCCAGCCAGCCTACAGAGGCCGCGTAGTCGCCGGGGGTGAGGCCAAAGGTATTGAGGCTGTAGGTCACGTCGGAGTTGTTTTCGGCCAGGTGGGTGTGCAGCCGCACGCCGGAGTAGGAGCGGGCCAGGGCCGCCGACTCCCGCATCAGGTCGGTGGACACGCTGAAGGGTGAGCAGGGCGCCAGGGTAATGCGCACCAGGGCGTAGGGGTCGTTGTCGTGGTACTGCTCGATCAACCGCTGGGAGTCTTTGAGAATGTCAGCCTCGGCCTCCACGATCGAGTCGGGGGGGAGGCCTCCCTTGCTTTCACCGACGCTCATGCTGCCCCGGCTGGCGTGGAACCGCAGCCCCGTTTGCCGCACCGCCTCAATTTCGTCGTCTAGGGTGCAGTCGTTGGGGAAGATATACAGGTGGTCGCTGGCGGTGGTGCAGCCCGAGTAGATCAGCTCGGCGGCGGCGACCTGGGCACTCAGGGCGATCGCATCGGGGGTCAGCTGCTGCCAGAGAGGGTAGAGGGCGCTGAGCCAGTTGAACAGAGCCGAATTTTGTGCCCCCGGTACCACCCGAGTGAGGGTTTGAAAGAAGTGGTGGTGGGTGTTGACCAGGCCCGGCAGCACCAGGTGGCGATCGCCCAAGTCCAGCACCCGATCGGCCTCCGTGGGCAACTCAGCGGTGGTACCCACCTGCTCAATCACATGGTCACGAATGAACAGCGCCCCCGAGCGAATTTCCCGTCGCTGGTCATCCATCGTGACCAGGGTGTGGATGTTTTTAACCAGAAGGGTCGGCACAGTGCATAGCTCCGCAAGGCAATAGTTGAACGGGACTATAGCAGGTTGGGCCTTGGTGCTAATGTTTTCTCTTATGCAAATTTCAAGCCCGTCGCCCCGCCCATCTCCCCCACCCCACCGCCATAGACAGTTAACCGTAGCGTGGGTCGCCCCACTAGTCTCAGCCGCGACCCACACCACCCCCGCCGCGACCCACGTCACCCCCGCCGCGATCCACCATCACCGTCACCCCACCATCCCCGATGTAGGGCAGACCCATGGGTCTGCCCCTACCCACCCACCCCAATCCCCA
>JAIXVO010000616.1 GCA_027482985.1 Cyanobacteriota bacterium | reverse complement strand
GATGGGTAATGGGTGATGGGTGATGGGTGATGGGTGATGGGTGATGGGTGATGGGTGATGGGTGATGGGTGATGGGTGATGGGTAATGGGTCATGGGTCATGGGTCACGGGGGATGGATACTTCCAATTACCAATTACCAAATACCAATTACCCATTACCCATTACCAAAGCCCAAATCCCGTTAATCTTCTCCACCTTTCTCTACTCTCCGTTGCAACTCTTAACAAATCAGGCTTCTTTTGACGCTGGATCGCTTGGTAGACTGTGAATCAGCGATCGCGGCGATTTAGCCAGTGGGCGATCGCAATTCGCCGTTGGTAGTTGTCCCCTTCTAGATTGCTGTGGGGGCAGTGCCTTTGACCTCAGCCAACCACTCTGTAGCAACAGCACATAGAGAAAAGACTCATGGTAGATTCCCTTAAAAAGCCTACTTTTGAAGAGATGCGTCCCGGCATCAAAGTTCCGGCGAAAGAAACCATCCTCACGCCTCGTTTTTACACCACAGATTTTGAAGCGATGGCGAAAATGGACATTTCTCCCAATGAGGATGAGCTGCAAGCCATCCTGGAGGAATTCCGCGCTGATTACAACCGCCATCACTTTGTGCGGGATGAACAATTTGACCAATCCTGGGATCATATTGATGGGGAAACCCGCCAGGTGTTTGTGGAATTCTTAGAACGTTCCTGCACCGCTGAATTCTCTGGCTTCCTGCTCTATAAGGAACTGAGCCGCAAGCTGAAAGGGAAAAATCCCGTGTTGGCCGAATGCTTTGAACTGATGTCTCGCGATGAAGCACGGCACGCTGGCTTTTTGAACAAAGCCCTGTCGGACTTCAATCTGCAACTGGATCTCGGCTTCTTGACCAAGAGCCGCAAATACACCTACTTCCAACCCAAATTCATCTTCTACGCCACCTACCTGTCGGAGAAGATTGGCTACTGGCGCTACATCACCATCTATCGCCACCTGGAGCAACACCCCGAAAATCGCGTCTACCCCATCTTCCGGTTCTTTGAGAACTGGTGTCAGGATGAGAACCGCCACGGCGACTTCTTTGATGCCATCATGCGGGCCCAACCCGATACCCTCAACGACTGGAAAGCCAAGCTGTGGTGCCGGTTCTTCCTGCTGTCCGTGTTCGCGACCATGTACCTGAACGATGTTCAACGGTCTAGCTTCTATGCCTCCTTAGGGCTAGATGCTCGCGAGTACGACAAGCACGTGATTGAGAAGACGAACGAAACGGCAGCACGCGTCTTCCCGGTGATGCTGGACGTAGAACGCCCAGAGATCTACGATCGCCTGGAAGTGTGCATCAAGAACAACGAGAAGCTGACCGCGATCGTGAGTTCAAATACGCCCAAACCGATCCAGCTCTTGCAAAAACTGCCTTACTACCTCTCGAATGGCTGGCAACTAGTGAAGTTGTACTTCATGCAGCCAATTGACGTGGAAAAAACTCACGGTGTCGTGCGTTAAATTCAATTTTTGCTTCAAATTTCTAAGCTCTGCATTATTGTTTAATGCAGAGCTTATTTTTTGCGACACTGGTGTGAGTGTGAGGAAGAACGATCATGAAAAGTAATCAGTCTATCAACGCGAAGATCATCCAGTGGAGTGCGATCGCCAGTGGTGTCATGCTGCTGTCTACCCCCGTGACCGCCGCCCCCGCCCCCTCGCACGTCGCCCAGGATCTGCAACCGCCGGCACCGCAATTCGCGATCGCCACCCCTGCCAGTGAACCTGTTACCCTATCCCCCTTCACCTTCCCCGACCCCGCACCCACGGCGGCGAAGCATCCCAACAATACCGTAGGGGCGGGTTTAGGAGAGAAGGCAGAGGGCAGAGGGCAGAGGGCAGAAGGAGCAGAACAAAGCTCTAATCTTTTGGCACAGTCCACCCCTCCCGCCGAAACACCCCCCGCCGAACAACCGAGCAGACCGGATTTGCTGGAAACTAGCCCCGTCTTTCAACAGTGGAATAAGGAAGTTCCCAATGTGCTGGACAGCATCAAACGCGATCCCGCCTTCCGCACCCGCGCCCGTCTGGGCTTGTCCTACTTCCCCACTACCTTTGACTCCCTCGGCTGGAATATCGGCGTTGAAGATGTGTTCATTGGCAAAACGGGCTTCACTGTGAGCGGCGATTATCAAGCGACCTTCACGGGCGATCGCCAGGCAGGTGGTGCCGAACTTCGCTACTACCTCCTGCCCCTCGGCGGCTACTTCAACATTGCCCCCGTCCTCGGCTATCGCTACCTGGAAACCCCCCGCTACATCACTGATGGCTTAAACGTAGGCGCTAAATTCCAGGCTGTGCTTTCCCGGACTGGCGGCGCTGACATTTCCTTCACTCAAACCTGGGTCGATCCCCGCCAAAGTGAAGAAGTCGGCATCACCAAATTCTCCTTCGGTTATGCCCTGACTAAAAACCTCAGACTCTCGACCGACATCGAAAAACAAAACTCCAAGAAGAAAAAAGACACCCGCTTCGGCATCAGCTTCGAATGGATGTTTTAGCGGACGATCGCCCCTCTGCACTGGAGAATCCTAAACTCAGGTGCATTGAGCCAAATTTGTGCAATATTATCCTGAACCGCATCATCGGCGATCGCTGGCAATTGCAGGTTTAGCGCACACCCTTACAGTCCGTGAAAATATTCCCCTGAAATAGCTTCACTCTTGACTCAGTTCGGTTGAGCGCTCACGGCTAAGCCTGACTCCTCCCTCTCCCTCTCCCTCCTAATGCCGCTTCCGCAAATGTCCTCCCGTCCGGCGTTCCAGGATTTCCTTCAGGATTAGGGTGACGATCGCCAAAAGTGCCAGCAACACTGCCGCTGAGCAGGCGGCTTCGGTGTCATAGTTCCTGTAGGCTTCTTCGACAAATAAGGGCAGACTTTGGGTTTTGCCGATGATATTGCCGGAAACGACGGCGACGGCACCAAATTCGCCCATCGCTCTGGCATTGGTGAGCAGGATGCCATAGAGTAAGCCCCAGCGAATATTGGGAACCGTGACGCGCCAGAAGGTTTGCCACGGGGTTGCGCCCAACGTGTAGGCGGCTTGTTCCTGATCGGTGCCTTCTTCTTCCAGCACCGGAATCACTTCGCGGGCCACAAACGGCATACTGACAAAGGCCGTCGCCAACACCATCGCGGGTAAACCAAAGACAATGCGGATGTCACGATCGAGTAACCAATTGCCAAACCAGCCCTGCCGACCGTAGAGCAGCATGATCATGAGGCCAGCGACGACGGGCGAAATCGCAAAGGGTAAATCAATGATGCTCAGGAGTAAGGTGCGCCCCCGAAAATGTTTGTTGGCGAGGGACCAGGCGGTACAGAGACCGAAGATCGTATTCACGGGGACGGCGATCGCGGCGAGGGTGAGCGTCATCCAGACAGCCCGCTGGAAGTTGGGTTCTTGCAAGTTGTGCAGAAATGGGCCAATCCCTTTGTGAAACGCCTGGTAAAACACGTTAATCGCCGGAATGTAGAGAATCAGCGCCAGAAAGGTGAGGGCAATCCCAATCAACACCATCGGCACCCAACCGGCTTGGGGCGTGGAGACGCTACTGGCAGGCGATTCGGGGGTAGGTAAAGCGGGTTGCAAAGTATCGTTAGCCATACCGTCTCCCCCAGGCTTGAATAAAGTTAATCACCAGTAACATCAGCAGCGAAATCAACAGCATGACTGTGCCAATTACGGTTGCACCCGCATAGTCGTACTGTTCTAACCGTTGGAAGACCAGCACCGGGGCGATTAAGTCTTTAAAGGGCGTGTTGGAGGAAATAATCACGGTGGAGCCGAACTCGCCGACGGCGCGCGAGAAGCCCAACGCCACCCCGGTCAAAATGGCGGGCAACAGGGGCGGCAGCAAGACGCGCCAGAATGTCAGCCAGGAGGATGCACCCAATGACCAGGCGGCTTCTTCCGTTTCGCGTTCCATTTGCATCAGGACGGGCTGCACGGTGCGCACGACGAAGGGCAGGGAAATAAACATCATCGCCACCCCCACCCCCAGGCGGGTAAAGGCCACCTTGATGCCAAAGGGGGCTAACAGTGCGCCAATCCACCCATTTTCGCTGTAGACCGTGGCGAGCGTTAGACCCGCGACAGCGGTGGGCAGGGCAAAGGGCAGGTCGATCGAGGCATCAATGATTTTTTGAAACGGGAACTGATAGCGGACTAACACCCAGGCAATCAGCACCCCGAACACGCCATCGATCAGGGCGGCAATCAGCGAGGTGGTGAAGGTGACATCGTAGGCGGAGAGGGCGATCGGGCTGGTGGCAATGCGCCAGAATTCGGCGGGACCGATGCTCAAGGATTTGGTGAAGAGGGCGGCGGTGGGTAAGAGCAGCATCAGCGTCAGGTAGCCCAACATCACGCGCCAAGTCCACGGCAGATGGATGAGGGAGTGCCAGAAGACTTGCCAGGGGGCAGTCCCAGTGCGGGGAAGATGGTCGGTTGCAGTCATGGTGACAGGTCAGTCAAGAAGTGGAATGGGGAAAAAGTGGGGCGATCGCACTTGATTGATGGCGGTTTGTGGGTGGGCGGGCAAGATGCCCACCCCACGGGACACAGATTGATGCCACAGACTGGTGGAGACTCGCTGGGGCAGCATCACGATCGCGCAATTTGGGTGCGAATCTGGTCAAATTGGCCGCCATCGTCGAAGGCTGTTTGGGCTTGTTTCCAGCCGCCAAAGTCGGCGATCGACCCCAGTTGTTTGATGGGTGGAAACTGGGCGGCAAATTCCGGCTCTTTCGCGACCTCGCCGAGCGGGCGGAAGCCGACTTTGGCAAATTCGCGTTGAGCGTCTGGGGTGAATAAAAACTCGACAAAGGCTTGGGCAACCTCCCGCGTGCCGCGCCGATCCACATTTTTGTCGATGATCGTGGCGGGGGTGTCAATGGAAAGGTTGATATTGGGGATGACGTACTCCAGGGATTTGCCTTTTTGTTTGGCCAGAATCACTTCATTCTCGTAGTTCACCAGAGCATCCCCCTGTCCCTGGGTGGCAAAAGCATCGGTCGATTCCCGTGCATCCCGCGCCAACACAACGACATTTTGGTAGGCTTTCGTCACCAGGGCGATCGCCTCGGCATCCGTCGCGCCCGTCTTCTTGGCATGATTCCAGAGGGCGAAGTAATTCCACCGCGCCCCGCCGGAGGTTTTCGGGTCTGCCGTCACCCAGGTTACATCTGGTCGCGCCAGATCGCCAAAACTGGTGATGTTTTTGGGATTCCCAGCACGGGTGATGATCGCCGCCACCGTTTCGCCGACGATGCCCTGATTCGGGACGCGCTTTTTCCAGTCGGGACTGACATAGCCTGCTTTCACCAACTTATTCACATCCGCCCCGATCGCCAGATGCACCACATCCGCATCTAATCCATCAATAATGGCGCGGGTTTGAGCACCGGAGCCGCCATAGCTCTGGCT
>JAIXVO010000757.1 GCA_027482985.1 Cyanobacteriota bacterium | reverse complement strand
TTGCTAGTTTGCTGAATATTGATGCCAGTTGGCGCATTGAAGGGGCGGCAGATTTTAACCACGATGGCGCGATCGATATCGTGTGGCGCAATTACAGTTCTGGCGCGGCGGGCATTTGGTTCATGAATCAGACGAATCCAGCCGCGATCGCCTCCTCCGGCACGCTGACCAGTGTGGGTACTAACTGGCACATCCAGGGCATCGCCGACTTCAATGGAGATGGGGCGATGGATTTGCTGTGGCGGGATGACTCCGTGGGGTCAACGGGTATCTGGATGATGAACCCCACCAGCCCGACCGCGATCGCCTCGGTAGTTGCTCTGGATCCCAGAGCAACGAACTGGCGGATTGAGGGGGCGGTGGATGTCAACCGGGATGGCACCCCTGACATTCTCTGGCGGGATACAGCAACGGGCGCGAATGAGGTGGCGTTTCTCGGCGGCGCGAATCGGACGACAGTGATCGGGACTGCCGCGATCGCCCCCATGCCAACCTCCTGGCAGGCGACTCCCGTGATTCGGTCAGGGGGGGTGGCTCCGGCTGATTTAGCGGGGAATACGATCGCTACGGCGCTGGATTTGGGCAGCTTGGGGCGCAATGCGGTGTATCAAGATGCCGTCGGACCAGCAGACCCCAATGACTACTACCGCTTTTCGCTAGATGCTCGTAGTACCTTCAGCTTGGCCTTAAGGGGCCTAGTGGCGGATGCGGATGTGCAGTTACTCCGGAGTGATGGGTCGCTGTTGCAAGCCAGTAGCAATGCGGGCACAGTGAGCGAAAGTCTCAACACGACGCTGGATGCGGGCACTTATTTCATTCGCATCTTTCCCTACAATCGCGCGACGGGCTATACCTTGAACCTGGCGAGTACCGCGATCGCTCCGCCCATCACAACGATCTCGCTCACGGTGCCGGATGCGAACGCCGCTGAAACACGCCCCGGTGAAGTGGGCAACCCCGGTCAATTCAGCATCACGCGGACGGGGAGTACGGCGACGGCATTGACGGTCAACTATGTCCTGAGTGGGACGGCGACGAATGGGCTGGACTACACAACCATGCCCACCAGCATTGTGATTCCCGTCGGTCAGACGAGCGTGACGCTGCCTGTGACCGTCCTGGACGATGCCCTGCTGGAAGGCAACGAAACGGTGATTCTGACCTTCGCAGCGGGGACGGGCTACAGCCTGGGCACCAGTCGCACAGGCACGATCACGATCGCCGATAATGACCAGTTGGGCTTTGCGAATTTCAGCGTAGTGGATGCCTCTGGTGATGGGACGGCCAACACCGTGTTCCAGGGGGGCGCATTGCAACTGAGCTATGCCCTGGCAGCAGGCACCACCGTTTCTCAAGTGCGACTGGAAGCCTTACAAAATAATCAGGTCGTCTCCACCCTCGGCACCTGGACGGCGGCGGCGCAAACGGGGGCGATCGTCAATCTCAACGGACTGCCCTTGCTGGGTGGCGATTACCAGTTCCGGGCGATCGCTCGCACCACCACCAATCAGGATATTTTCTCGGTCTTCCAACCGTTCAAAGTCTTGTCCTGGAATGCCACAAATGGCACGACCGCTGGGAGTTTCACTGCCGACACCTTCACCTACAACGGCACACCGGGGAGTGGACAGATTTTTTTTTGTTGCTGCGGCACGGATACCCTGAATTTGGGGACGATGACGCGATCGGATGTCGCTGGCATTAACGGTATCAGTCCCACGGTCTACAATCCGCTAACCTCGACTGCCACCCAAGCCATTTTCCGAGGCACCGCGTTTGATGTCCTGAACCTGAAAGATGGCCGCGAGATTTACCTGCAGGGGATTGAATCCTTGCGGTTTGCCGATGGCAGCTTATCGCTCCAGGTGACCCCTAATGACCCCAACTTTGGGCGACAGTGGAATTTACAGGCGACGGATGTGGGCAGTGCTTGGCGCTTTACCCAAGGGTCAAATAACGTCCTGCTGGTGTCCTGGGATACGGGTGTGGGTGGGCCTGTGGGGACGCTGGCTGATCTAACTGGCTCCCGCCTGATTACCGATAGTCGCAGTGCCTCCAATGAAGCCGAGTTTGACACTTGGGGCGATCGCGATGGCGGGCATGGTCAGATGGCCGTGAGTGTGATGGCGGCGACGGCGAATAATGGCAGCGGGACGACGGGCATTAATTGGAACAGTCGGGTGCTGGTACATGACTTGTATGGCGATTACAGCAATCGTGCAGGCACCTCCATTAGCCTGACGGATTCGATCACCGAAGCCCTCAACCTCGCCCGCCAAAATGGGTGGAAAGTCGTGTTCCAGGGTGGTATTCAGGGCACGACCTGGTTGAATCGGCAGCGATCGCAACTGGAGCAATTAATTCGGCAAAATTCGGACATTGCCCTATTTGCCGTCGCCGCTGGCAATGGCTCCCTCGACATTGACGACACCACCTCACCCGATAGCGAGTATTACGGCGGTGGGGTCGCCAGTCTGCAAACCAACTTCGGGAATGTCATTTCCGTTGGGGCCCTGCGTCCCGGCAATGCCAATAACCTCTGGTATCGCGGTGGGGCGGGTGTCACCCAGGTGGGCAACTTGACCAATGCGACAACCGTCAGTCTGGCGGATTACTCCAATTTCGGCAGGAGTCTCACCCTCGTCGCGCCCACGGATGCTCCCGCCATCGATCGCTTTGGCAACCTGTCTTACTTTGGGGGCACTTCCGCCGCCAATCCCAACCTGGCCGCGATCGCCTCCCTCGTTTGGAGTGCCAACTCTACCCTGAACGCCACTCAAATTCGCCAAATCCTGACCGACACCGCCATGGATCTCGGCACTCCCGGCAAAGACTCGACCTTTGGCAACGGTCTGGTGAATGCTGATGCCGCCGTCCGTCGAGCGACTGCCCTGACCCGGAATCAACCGTTGGCGAATTTGTTTACGGGGCGATCGGAGTTTGCGTGAGGAAGGGAGGGGACGGGAGAGAGCGGAAGGGGAAGGGAGGGGCAGGAAGGAGTCAGGAGTCAGAAGTCAGGAGTCATGTAATTTCCCCCTTCGTAGAGACGCACCGCTGGCGCGTCTCGGTTCGGTTACCGGGGTTGTGCGCCTCGGTTCATTCTCCGGGGGACGCGTCTCCACGCGATCGCCGATCGTGTCTGTCTCCCTCAATTTGTGGAGGAGAGCCGGAAATCAGAGCGGTGAGCGTGAAGCAATTGCTGACGATGATGAGGAAATTCTGATGCGACAACTGCTGCGGCAATCCGGGATGATGATGGCGATCGCGGTGCCATTTGGGTTGGTTGGATTCGCGCGGGCGGAAGCGATGCCGTTGCAACCGGGGGCTTACAGTGCGGGTTCTCGCTATATTCAGATTGCGCGGCGGGGCGATCGCTGGTGTTTTCAGGGTTTTTCGGTACGGGCAACCTCGATTTCTTCCCTGACCCCTGATCCGCGGACACCGTCGCTCTACCGCTTGGCAGGGACCAAAGATTCTGTCGTGCGGCAGGATCGGGTGGATCAACTAGCCTACGGTTCTGCAGCTAATCTGTTGCCCTATCCAGCCAATCCTCAGTTTGGGAATGACTTATCCGCTGAAATGAAACAATGCCTAAATACTCAAAAACCTTATTACAAGCAAATTCAGTCCACGCGCTAAACTCCTTGCCAGCGGCGGCTGCGTCCCTACATCTGCCGCGATCGCCATTAAATTCGGGATGACTGAGCCGATTCCCCCGTCGGGCGCAGCTCTATCGCAGGATACAATTTGTAGTTTTAGATACAGAACTCAAGCTATAATTGTGTAGCAAGCATTTTGATGAATTTTGCTTGCCCTGTTGAGAAAAAATGAGGTGGAGAGTATGGCAAATGTGATGCACCCGGATACAATGACCCTCTGGCGCAAGCATCAAGCCAGTGTTATGGCATCGTTGGAGCGGCGGTTAGAGATTGCCAGAGCCAAGCAAGACCAAACGCTGATTCAATTGCTGGAGCAGGAGCAACAGCAAGTGCTGGGAACTGCCCGTCAACGGGTTGGTTTCAAGCAACAGTTGGTCACGCTTTGGGCGGATATCACAGCTTGGATGCGCGGTGACTCCCAAATGCAAGTTTGGCAAACGGTAGACCGGCAGGGCGATCGCTGGTGGTGTGCCTATAATCCGCAAACTGGCGAGTCGCTGTATTCCGATTCCGAACAAGAAATGCGGATCTGGATCGAACAGCACTACCCCGCTGAGTCCTACTGAAAAGGCCGAGGGCAGAAGGCAGAAGGCAGAGGGCAGTAGGAAATCGCAGTCAAGGCAGTGGGCTGAGAGCAGTAGGAATCAGTCTTCTGAGCTTGAATGTGGACGGATTTCATCGCCGTCTGCCTCTTGCCTTCCTTAAGGCATTTGCGTCAGGGCGTTCTGCAATTCTGGGAGATAGCGGGCCGCGACACCTCCCCCAAGGAAGCCGAAGAGGTGGCTTTGCCAAGATTTGCCGCGATGAATGGGCAGGATGCCCCAAATCATGCTGCCGTAGAGGAGTCCGACCAGAACGGCGATCAGCAGGGCACTGAAGCTGCGATCGAAGTAGCCTCGCAGTAACAAATAACCGAAGTAACCAAAGACAAGACCACTTGCACCGATGTGGTTGGTGTTGCTGCCGCCGAACAGCCAGGTGCCGATGCCGCTGATGACCCAGGCGATCGCGGTGACGGTGAGAAAGGTATTGAGGCCATTGAGCATGATGAGCCAGCCCAACACCACCAGCGGAATGGTGTTGGCCGCTAGATGCCCCAGATTGCCATGCAAGAGGGGCGCAAACACGATGCCGCGTAAGCCAATCCAGCGGCGGGGACGAATGCCCAGCCGATTTAAGTGACCTTGGAGCAGGAGGGAGTCCACCAGTTCCAAGACCCATAAGGTCAGAATGAACGCCCCCAAAACTTGCAGGGGGGCTGTAAAGGCGGTGGCACTCGGTGAGGCGATCGCCAGGGTCAAAGAAGAGAACAAATCAAGCACGTGGGAAATTTCGTCAGGCATCTGTTAACTGCACTCTCCATCAATACCAGATTTCTAGGGGGAAGAGGGAGGAGAAGGGAGGGGAGGAAATCAGGAGTCAGGAGTCAGGAGTCAGTCAGGCTTCGACGTGAGCGCTCAAAGCCACCGCGATCGCGTCCATCTTGATAGAAAAGGTCGGGAATAGCCCCGGTGGTTGGAGCTGAGACGCGCCAGCGGTGCGTCTCTACAAGCGGTGACATCTAAAAATTGGCATTAACATACCTGACACACCAAAATAGCTGCCCTCATCCCCTCACCCCTCACCCCTGCTCCCAGAGCGGGAGCAGGGGAACTAATCCAATCTTTCTCCGCTCGCCCATTTTGGG
>JAIXVO010000342.1 GCA_027482985.1 Cyanobacteriota bacterium | reverse complement strand
CCCAACCTACACTAGAGTTTTTTGGGGTTGGTTCAGGGTTAGCGCCATTGCTTGAACGGATAATCAGTCTGTCCACAGGCGAAAGGGACGCTCAATGAACGTCCCTTTCACCAATTCAGAACCTTTTGAGGCATCAATTAGCAGTACATCGAGATATCCTCGCCGCACTCATCGACTAAATAGCAGAGGGCGCGAAACCGTAAGCCGACTAATTCTTCATAGAAGGGGTTGAGCTTACAGAGCGGCGGAATATACAAGACAGTGCGTCCAAACAATTTTACGGTGCGCTCAAACGGACATTGAGCCGGAATAATTGAAGCGACAGTGCGGGCTAATTTCTGATCCTCTACGGGGATCGTTTCCAGCCATTGGCGAATGGGTTTGAGTGGCGCAAATGGGCCAAGCTGAGCCGATTGAGGTTTGGGCAACGGTTTCAGCGAAACTTGCGAAGCAACCCAGATCATGTTGCTTGCTTGTGGCGATTCTGTTGTAGAGCGAGTGCTTTCCATTTTTTCTCTCTCACTAACATGGGCTTTATTACCCCTTAGTTGCTACACCAACTCCACTCGGTTTCTCGGAAATCAAGATTAATTGGTTTGCTTCTACAGTCTAATAACAAGCTGATCAGCTTGTGTTCAGGAAACTAGGAGAAAATAGCGTACATCCGGGTAGGTATTACCGAATTGGCTTAACCAAGCTAATCTTGCCCCAAGGGGTAACGTTCTAACTGAGCAAATACACGGAATTATGCAGAGAAATCGGACTATTTAAGAGTGTTTTCCCAGAGATTAAAAAATAGTATTAATGGCTACAGCGCTTGTCAGGCTTACGCGTCGAGGTGACAAGGTCATTCGCAATGGGTGCCTGAAAGGGTAGTCCTGAAAGGAGTCGCATTACTTCAGCCACTCAAAAGTCTAGCGCAATTAGTCACTTTTAACAGATCGTCTTGATCACTTGATCAAAGTGATACCCATCAACGCGATCGCCCTTACCCTCCCCTACTAAAAAAGATTAACCAGCTGGCGCAAAACGACCCCCCAGTGGCAGGATTGACAGCTAACCCGATCAGCCTCAAGAGGCATGATTCCAGTCGCTTAAGCACTCCCGCTGACGTTGGGGCGATCGCCCACCCAATGAATTTGTAGGCATCGATACAATTACAGGCTGAGTTGCTTTTTGTTTTTTCGCCCGACGGTTCGATGCCGTGGGTAACGTGTCCTGAAGTCGCGTAGCGGTGGCAGACATAGCGAACCTCCCAGATGGCGGATTAATTTATACCTGAAGCATAACGCACCCTATATCCAGTGCTTTACGTCCCCAGTTAGAGAAGTAGCCTCTACATATAGCATGACCTTTTTTTTTTTTTTTTTCTATCTGGAAGCATAGTCTTCCCCTTCACGCCGCCCCATGACGCGCCCGGACTCTGCCGAAAAACTTAATCCGTTGGGGTGAGACCCTCGACTGGCTCGGTCACCGTCAATTTTTGTGCCAACTCTTCCAATAAGGCAATTTGCCCTTTCACAATGTGATGCTTTGCAGTGGGAATCGAGAACCAGGCGGCGCGATCGACTTCGGGAAAACTTTGAAACTTCCCAGAGCGGGGCGGAAATTCCAGCAAAAACGTATTGCTCTGAATCTGGGTGGGGTCACAATCACCTTCAAACGCCCAGGCTTTCACCCGTTTGCCCCCCGTTTGTTTAATTTCTGCCAACTCTAAAAACTCACCCTTGGGGATCAGCCCAGTTTCTTCCTGAAATTCGCGGCAGGCAGCATCGAAGGGCGCTTCATTTTCCAGGCATTCGCCTTTAGGGATGGACCAGCAGCCAACCTCTTTCTTGACCCAAAAAGGACCACCGGGATGAATCAAAAAAACTTCCAGCAATCCCGCATTCTGGCGATACATTAGCAATCCGGCGCTTTTTCTGCCCATTCACCCATGTTTTAAGCCTGACATTTTTCCAGCCTGACATTGACTTTACCGTAGGTTTGCGGGTTTGCAAGACCTTTTCCACCAAACGGGTGAGGTTAAGCAGGATATTCGCTTTCCTGGGAATTATCCTGAGCCAGAGGAACAGCCTGAGTTTCTGTATGATACAGGTTGCCATTTGGAGCCGGGGCTTGGCTCTAGATCCCAAACTGGCTTGACCGTTGCCGTTCTTTACCTGCTACTGCCGTCCATGAATCGTCGTTGGCCCTCTCCCCTCGCCCTGCTGCTGCTGCCGTTGACTACGGTCAGTCCCCTTTTGAGTTGGTTAGCTCCCCCTGCGGTGGCGCAAGTGCAAGCTGCCGACCTGCAAGGACATTGGGCGCAAACTTGCTTGCGATCGCTCGCTCAGCAAAATATCCTGCCCCTTTACCCGGATGGCAACTTTCGCCCGAATGCCGTGGTCACTCGCGCCGAATATGCGGCGTTAATCCAACGCACCTTTCCCCAACGGACGGCAACTCAAAAGCCTATTCAGTATCGCGATTTGCGGAACCATCCCCAAGCCAGCGCCATTCAGTACAGTCAACAGACGGGCTTCTGGCTGAATGAAGGGCGGGATGAGTTTAAACCGGATCAACTGATCACGCGATCGCAGGTCTTCGGGGGGCTGGCGAATGGGTTGCGCTTCTCCACCAAACAATCCGCCGCCCAGGATCTCCGAGCGGCCTTCAAGGATGGCAGACAGGTGCCCGATTACCTGCGGAATGCTGTCGCCGCCGCCCTGGAAAATCGGTTGATTATCAACTATCCAGAAGTCAAACGGCTCAACGCCAACCAACCCATGCGGCGGGCAGAACTGGGGGCATCCTTGTGTCAAGCCCTGCCCAACCTGGCAGCGACCGTCCCAGTCCAGTATGTCGCCAGTTTGGGAACACCCGTCGCTACCCGCCCTCGGCCTAGTCAGCCCACCCCCACCCCGCCGGGTGCTGTCGTCGTGCCCGTGATCCCAGGCAGCGGTGCGATCGGACAACCCGGACAACCCGGTTCCGTCGTCCTGCCTGATCCCAGCCTGCCCCCCGTGATCCCACCCCGCATTCCCAGCCAGGAAATTCGCGGCGTTTGGATCACGAATATCGATAGTCCCGTGTTGTTTGAAGCCAGTTTGCTGCGGGGCGCGATGCAGGATTTGAAGCGACTCAACTTTAATACGGTCTATCCCGTGGTTTGGAATTGGGGCTATACCGTTTATCCCAGTCAGGTGGCGCGACGGGTGACGGGGTATGCGATCGATCCCCGCTATCCTGGTCTGCAAAATCGCGATCCGTTAGCTGAAATTGTGGCGTTAGGACGGCAACAGGGGATCACGGTGATTCCCTGGTTTGAGTTTGGCTTGATGGCACCCGCCGATTCCGAACTGGCGACCCGTAATCCCGATTGGCTGACGCAGCGGCAGGACGGCTCCAAAGTGTGGATGCAGGGGGAATATCCCCGCGTGTGGTTGAATCCGTTAAAGCCAGAAGTGCAGGCATTTGTGCTGGATCTGGTGGATGAATTGGTGACGCGCTACAACGTGGATGGGATTCAGTTTGATGACCATTTTGGCTTGGGCGTGGAGTTTGGCTACGATCCTTACACGATCGCCCTCTACAAACAGGAGAACGGCGGCAAAGAACCCCCCAAAAATCCCAAAGACCCCGCCTGGGTTAAGTGGCGCGCCGATAAGATTACCGATTTGATGGGGCGGATTCATCAACGGATCAAAGCCCGTCGCCCGAATGCGATCGTCGCGCTCTCGCCCAACTCCTACAAATTTGCCTACGAAAACTCGCTCCAGGATTGGGATACCTGGCGGCAGCGGGGCTATGTGGAAGAGCTGATGTTGCAGGTCTACCGCACCGATTTACAGGCTTTTGAAAATGAATTAATGCAGCCAGAAGTCCAGGCGGCAAGACTTCATATTCCCGTGGGGATCGGGGTGCTGACGGGATTGCGGAACCGCCCCACGCCGATGTATTTGGTGCAGGAGAAACTGCGAATTTCCCGCGATCGCGGTTTCTCAGGGGTGTCGTTCTTCTTCTACGAAACGATGTGGAACATGAGCAACGAATCCCGCGAATATCGGCAATCGACCTTTGAATCGATGTTTGCGCCCAAAGTCACCCGTCCCAGTGTCGTCAGCGGCTCCTGGATGCCCTGGTAAGCTCAGATTTCGTCGGGATTCACGCCCAACTCCCGCAAGCGGTCTTTGAGTTGGGCAACTTGTTGTTCGGCTTGGTCGGCTCGTTGGCGTTCTTGTTGTAACGCCTGGGCTAATTCAGCGGGAATGAGTAATTTTTCGCCTGTGTCTTCGCGGTAAAAGGCAATGAGTTGACCTTCGACCTGGAGTTTGAGTTGAAGGGGATCGCTGCGGCCATCCGCGATCGCCTCATACGTCTCCCCGCGCAACCGATAACCCTGCAATTGCTGGGGAATCCATTCACCCTTGGGATCAAACTGCCAGTATTCCTGAACGCCCAATTGTTCGTAGAGGGTCTTCTTGAAAATTTCGTCCTGGCCACGCGTCCCGGCCGAGGTCATCTCAAAAATCACCGCTGGCACTGCCCCCTCTTCCCAGATCTTGTAGTTATCTCGTCCCCCCGGTGCCACATTAAAAATGACCATCACATCGGGCGCAACTCGTAACTTGGGAAAACCCTGGGCATAGTACATAAACTGGTTGCCCAATACGGTCGCCTGTTGCCCTTCCAAATATTGGCGGAGCACTTCCAGCGTGACCAGCAGGGCGTAGAGATGCACATAAGTTTCGGCCACAGGTTCACCATCAGAACTGGGATAGAAGATGGGCATCACCTGAGCAGTGGGTAAGGCAGTCGTCATGGGAGTCCCCTCAAATGCGGCCTGTGTCCATATTAGTTTATTCGTACTAAAAACACCATCAGCGGGGGGCAGTTCGGGGTTAGCGATCGCGCGGCGGGGGAAACAACGGTTTGGGCGTGGGACGAGCGGGTTGAGCCGGAAATAGGCTGGTCGATTTGCCGAAAATCTCCTCAAAAAATTGTTTCATGGCGGCAAACGATCGCCGATCAGCGGCGGCATCATAGGCGGCTCCCTTCGATTTGTCGTTGCCTGCCCCCGGATTGCTGAAACTATGCACTGCGCCGCCATAGGAAATGAGTTGCCAATCCACGCCCGCCTCGTTCATTTCTTTTTCAAACGCGGCAACCTGGGCGGCGGGCACGATGGGATCGATCGCCCCATGCAACACCAACACCTTCGCCTTAATATTTTTGGCATCCGCCGGATTAGGCGTATCTAAATTGCCGTGAAAACTCACAACGCCCACGACGGGTGCCCCACTCCGTGCCAGTTCCAACACGGTGCCGCCGCCAAAACAATAGCCGATCGCCGCAATCCGGCTGGCATCCACAAGGAGATTACTTTGCAAAACGGCTAATCCTGCCCGCGCGCGATCGCGCATCAGTTGTCGATTACCGCGATAAATGGCAGCTTGGGCAGCGGCATCTTTGGGATTATTCGGTCGAATCCCTTTGCCGTAGATGTCCGCCGCAAACGCGACATAGCCCAGTTTTGCCAGTTGTTCCGTCCGCTGTTTCACATAATCGCCAACGCCCGTCCACTCATGCACCACCATCACCCCCGGACGGCGAGTTTTGATGGCATCATCGTAGGCCAGATAGCCTTCTAACACCGTATCGCCCTGCTTGTACTCGACCAGTTGCGTG
>JAIXVO010000445.1 GCA_027482985.1 Cyanobacteriota bacterium | reverse complement strand
GTGAAGGTGATCATGTGCACATCAGGATGCTTGACCAGATGCGCCCCCACCGTCGAGCCTTTCCCCGGCACAAACTGAAAGACACCCGCCGGAATCCCTGCCTCAACCAAAATTTCGGCAATTTTCGCGCCGATCACGGAAGAGACTTCGGCGGGTTTTAGCAACGTGCAATTGCCTGCCACCAGAGAAGCCACCGTCATCCCCACGGGAATTGCCAAGGGGAAATTCCAGGGCGAAATCACCAGGGAAATACCGCGCGGCTGATAGCGATACCGATTCGTTTCACCGGGATAGTCATAGGCCACACCGCTGTCTAACCGTTCCATTTCATCGGCATAGTAGCGGCAAAAGTCGATCGCCTCCGACACTTCCGGATCGGCTTCTTTGACGATCTTGCCCGTCTCCAACACCATCCAGGCAATCAATTCCTGCCGGCGCTCCGTCATGATGTCCGCCGCCCGCCGCAAAATCGCCGCCCGCTCTGTGGCTGGCGTTTTTTTCCAGACTGGGAATGCCGCTTTCGCTGCCGCGATCGCCTGCTCTGCTTGCTCCACCGTAATTAAACCCACTTCCCCGACCACTTCCGTAAAGTTAGAGGGATTCAGCGATTGCACCGTCGTTTGCGGATTCACCCATTCGCCATTAATCAACGGTCGATACAACTTGCCCAACTGTTGCCGCACTGCTTGTAACGCCTGCCGGACTGCCTGCCGCTGCGCCACCACCGCATAATCCGTATCAGGCACATTCACGAAGCTGAGATCCGGGAGGACTGGCGGACTTGCGAGTTGGGAGTCTGGCGCGATCGGTGCCGCCAGCAATTCTTCGATCGGGCGTTCTTCCAGGTTTTGCCGCAAGAAGGAACTGTTGGCAGTATTTTCGAGCAATCGCCGGATCAGGTAGGACATGCCCGGAATCAGTTCGCCGTAGGGACAGTAGACCCGCACTCGATAGCCTTTGTCGGCGATCGCCTTGCCCAACTTGTCCGCCATCCCATACAGCACCTGAAACTCAATTCGACGGCGCGGAATTTGCAAGGTTTCGGCGATCGCGATCGCGTGGGCTTGCGATCGGACATTGTGACTGCCGATGGCGGCGGAGAGGAATTGATGGTTTTCCAACAACAGGCGGGTCATCGCCTCAAAGTTGGCATCGGTGACGGCTTTGTCATTAAACACGGGTTGCGGCCAATCCTTTTGCACCGCTTTAATTGTTTCCTGATCCCAATAGGCACCCTTCACCAGCCGCACCGTGACGGGCTGACCCCGCTCTTTGGCCCACTCGATCAAGTCTTTCAGGTCGTGCAGACTGTCCCGCAGGTAAGCTTGCAGGGTGATGCCGATGTCTGTGCGGGAGCGGAATTCCTCTTCTAGCAGTAATTGCTTGAGGATGGCGAGGGTCATGTCCTTATATTGATACTGCTCCATGTCGAAATGCACCGCTGCCCCCAACTCTTGCGCCCGCCGGAGCAAGATGCGGATGCGATCGCTGACTTTGGCCTGACTGCCCTGTTCATCGATGGGATCAAATTGGGAGTAAAACGCCGTCAGCTTCACCGATACCTGCACCTGGGGTAAATCGGCTCCATCGGCGCGATCGATTTGCTCCACCTTCGACCAGCGCTGGGCAGCCGTCGTCAGTTGGGTGATCAACTCCAGATAGCGATCGAGGTAAGATTGCGCCTCGGTTTCGGTAATCACGGCTTCCCCCAGCAAATCGACCGTGAAGGCCATCCGGTCTTTGCGCAGGCGCTCGATCGTTTTGATCACTTGCCCGATGGTTTCACCGGCAATGTACTTCTGCGCTAACGTTTCCACCGCAGTCGAAACCGTGGTGGCTGCGAGTTGCCCCGGCATCGAATCAGCATTGGCAAAGTTGAGCATGCTCTTTAAGGCACCCGGCAGCTCCACATCTTCCTGGCTGAGATAGGACTGCAAGTGGCGGGCAATTTCGGGTTTACTGCGCAACGCGGGCAAACAATCAATGAAGCGGAAAAGCTGTACGCGCAAGCCGGGATTACCCATCGTCCAGTTCAGCAATTTATCATCCCAGCGCATCTGATCCCGCATTTGGGCAAACAGCGATCGCCCTTCACGGGTGGCAGTAATCAATTGCCGAGCGATGTCCTGAGTCTTCGATTCATACGGACTAACAACTTGCAAATTCACGGTGGCACAACTCCTTTAAGCGGCGGTGGGGAGCGAGAGCGATTCTGACAGAATCCCCCGATCGCCTGACTAAATTTCTGATCAACGGATCAATTCTACCCCTCCGGGCTGGTGCCCTTGCTTCTTGCGATCGCCTGACTCTGGGAGGCTAAATGCAATCTGGCTGGATCGTTAGTGCGGAGTTGGTAATACGAGTCCGGCGATCGCGCAGGGTTCGCCTTGTTTTTAACCGGTTGTTGAGATTCAGTCACAATGGGGAATCCTAAGCGGAATCACGACGTTGGGGTCGCGGATCGGGTGCATCGAGAGAATAATTCTGGCGTGTGGGTGCCACCCGCGATCGCGCCAGCCGCTTGATGCTAGGAGTGACGAGGCCAAACTGATGCTCAAAACATTGCAAAATAAGCTGCTACTGCACAAAGTCATGCTCAAAAACCTGCAAAGTCAATTGCTGACTTTACTCGTTCTGAGCACCACGCTGCCAGTTACAGCAGTTGGGCTGTATGGCATTCATTCTTCCTCACAAGCCCTGACTAACCTCAATATTAATCAGGTGGAAAATGACATTGCCCAGCAAACGCTGAAGATTGAGCAGGTGCTTGGCAAGGCTTATAGCGATGTGGTGATGTTGAGTGAAATGCCCCCCATTCAAGGGATTGTGCGGGCGCGAGCCGGGGGCGGCATCGATCAAGCCGAGAGTCAGGGGAATACGCGCACCACCTATGCCGACTGGGTAAAGCGAACGCAAAAAATTTTCCGGGCGATGATGGCAGCGCAGCCGCAATATGAGTCAATTCAGTATCTGGACGAAGGCGGTCGTGAGCTAGTGCGGTTGCAGAGTGCCAGTGGTGAGATATTACCGCAAACCGCGACTACGCAGACCAACTATGCCCAGTCGCTCTACTTCCAACCCGCGCTGCAACTGAAATCAGGACAGGTTTATATTTCGCC
>JAIXVO010000618.1 GCA_027482985.1 Cyanobacteriota bacterium | reverse complement strand
CCGATACCAACGGGGAAGTGATTTCCTGGGCATCGGCTGGCTCCAGCGGCTTCAAAGGAGCCAAGAAGGGGACTCCCTTTGCGGCTCAAACGGCGGCTGAAAATGCGGCGCGGCGGGCATCTGATCAGGGTATGCGGCAGATTGAAGTGATGGTGAGCGGTCCCGGCGCTGGTCGGGAAACAGCGATTCGTGCCCTCCAGGGTGCGGGTTTGGAAATTACCTTGATTCGGGATGTCACACCGATTCCCCACAATGGTTGCCGTCCCCCCAAGCGTCGTCGCGTCTAGACTTGGCGAATCCCTGTAGAGAGACTGAGATGTGAGTACTGGTCAGATGGTTGTGTGGGGTTGTCACGGTAAGTCGGCAATTGTTGAAGAGTTGAGTTTTGACCGTTGTGAAAGAGGGGGAAGTCGCGGTGGCACCATTTAAAGCTGAGTGTGTAGAAACAAGAACGGAACGCGATCAGAGTCAGGTGAGTCGGTTTGTGATTGAACCGTTGGAGCGGGGTCAGGGCACAACGTTGGGTAATGCGCTCCGCCGAGTGTTGCTCTCTAACCTGGATGGGACTGCCATTACGGCGGTACGCATTGCTGGGGTCAGCCATGAATTCGCCACCGTGCCGGGGGTGCGAGAAGATGTCTTAGACATCCTCTTGAACATGAAGAAGGTAGTGCTCAAAAGCTACTCGGCGCAGCCCCAGATTGGTCGGTTGATTGCGCAAGGGCCGATGACAGTGACCACTGCCCACTTTGATTTGCCATCTGAAGTGGAATTGGTTGATCCCAATCAGTACATTGCCACTTTGTCGCCAGGGGCGGTGCTGGAAATTGAGTTTCGGATTGAGAAAGGGAAGGGCTACCGTGCGGTCGATAAGAACCGGGATGATTCGGGAGCACTGGATTTTCTCCAAATCGACTCGGTGTTTATGCCTGTGCGGAAGGTGAACTACTCCGTGGAAGATGCGCGGATTGGGGAAACTTTGGAGAAAGACCGCTTGATCATGGAGGTTGCGACCAACGGTAGTCTGACCCCAGATGAAGCTTTGAGTCAGGCGGCCAGCATCCTGGTGGATCTGTTTAGCCCGCTACGGGAAATCATTATTGATACGCCGGATGATGAACCGACTGGCGATACTGATCCCACCAACCAAATTCCGATCGAAGAATTGCAATTGTCTGTCCGCGCTTACAACTGTCTGAAGCGGGCGCAAATTAATTCTGTGGCAGACTTGCTGGATTACAGCCAAGAAGATCTGCTAGAGATTAAGAACTTTGGTCAGAAGTCGGCGGAAGAAGTGGTCGAAGCGTTGCAGCAACGATTGGGAATTACCCTACCCCAAGAAAAGTCCTCGAAGAATAACCATTAATGCTGAATGGTTTAGCTGGCGAGGCAATCTTTCAAGTAAGCTCTTATTTCACTTTGTCTTATGCGTCACCGTTGTAACGTCCCCCAATTAAGTAAACCCGCGGATCAGCGCAAGGCTCTGCTGAGAGCTTTGACCACCGAACTGATCCGGAATGGTCGGATTAAAACGACCAAAGCCCGCGCGCGGGCAGTGCGTTCGGAAGCTGAACGCATGATTACCCTGGCCAAAGATGGGTCGCTGACTGCACGGCGGCAAGCTTTGGGCTATATCTACGACAAACAGTTAGTGCATGCGCTGTTTGATCAAGCGCCCACTCGCTATGGCGATCGCAATGGCGGGTATACCCGGATTCTGCGGACGATCCCGCGCCGGGGTGACAATGCCGAAATGTCGATCATTGAATTGACTTAAGCCTGAGCCTGTTGCCCACGATGATTCCGGAGACACCACAGACCCACCGAGTTGCCCTGATTATTCAATATCTGGGCACTCATTTTCATGGGTGGCAGTGGCAACCGCAGCAGCGCACGGTGCAAGAGGAAATTGAGACGGCTTTACAAACGGTGGTCGGGCATCCTGTCCGCATGCACGCGGCGGGTCGGACCGATACGGGCGTGCATGCGGCGGCGCAGGTGGCTCATTTTGAAGCTCCCGCGATCGTCCCCCCCCATCGTTGGGCTGACATCTTGAATGCGCGATTGCCAGAGGATATCGTGATTCGCGGGTCGGCTGCCGTCAGCGACACCTGGCATGCTCGCTTCTCGGCATTATGGCGACGCTATCGCTATTTGCTGTACACCGAAGCCCAACCGAATCTGTTTGTCCGTCCCTACTCCTGGCATTACTCCCATGAGCCACTGGATACCGGATTGATGCAGGCGGCGTTGACTCCGCTCGTGGGGCGACATCACCTGGCGGCATTTCATCGAGCGGGTTCTAAGCGCCCCCATTCCTGGGTGGATGTGCAGGTGGCGGAGTGTCAGCGTCAGGGCGCATTCATTGCGATCGAGGTGCAGGCCAGCGGCTTTTTGTACGGCATGATGCGCCTGTTGGTGGGGTTACTGGTGCAGGTTGGGCGCGGGGTGCGATCGCCCGATAGCTTCACCGAGTTATGGACTGACCAACGCCGCGACCAAGTGCGGTATGCCGCGCCCCCTCAAGGTTTATGTCTCCTGCGCGTGGGGTATCCCGAATTCCCCTTTCCCCCCGACATCTGGTTTGATACGCAGCCGATGTTTGTGTTTTCGCCCCTGCCTCAGTTGGCCAGCCTCGCGATGTAGTGCTGGATCGACCAATCCCCCCTTGCCCTTGCTGGTGAATTTGATTTTTTAGGAAAAACTGTGATGAACAAGACCTACCTCCCTCCCCATGATTCGATCGAACACAACTGGTATGTTGTGGATGCGACGAATCAACGCCTAGGTCGCTTGGCTAGCGAAGTGGCTCGTGTCCTGCGGGGCAAAAATAAGCCGACCTATACCCCCTCCATCGACACAGGTGACTTTGTCATCATCGTCAATGCGGACAAGATTGAAGTGACGGGCAAAAAGCGATCGCAAAAACTCTACCGCCGTCACTCCGGTCGCCCCGGTGGGATGAAAGTGGAAACCTTTGAGAAACTGCAAGCGCGCGTTCCTGAGCGGATTGTGGAACAGGCGATCAAAGGCATGTTGCCGAAGAACTCCTTAGGGCGACAGTTGTTTACCAAGCTCAAAGTTTATGCGGGGCCAGAACATCCCCACGCGGCACAACAGCCGCAAACCCTCGAAATTGTGACTATTCCTGGAGGAGACTCTTAATGCAAGCGACGGAAGGACGGGTAATGTATTTGGGCACAGGTCGCCGCAAATCGGCGGTGGCGCGCGTGCGGTTGGTGCCTGGCAATGGGCAGTTGATTATCAACGGTAAACCCGGTGATCTGTATCTGCAATTTAATCCCGATTATTTGGCAGTGGCAAAAGCGCCGCTGGAAACCCTCGGTCTGGAAAACGAGTACGACGTGCTGGTGAATGCTCATGGCGGCGGGTTGACCGGACAAGCGGATGCGGTGCGGTTGGGTGTGGCGCGGGCGTTGTGCCAACTGGATCCGGATAACCGGAAACCGCTCAAGATTGAAGGGTATTTGACCCGCGATCCCCGTGCCAAAGAACGGAAAAAATATGGTTTGCGGAAAGCTCGGAAAGCGCCTCAGTTCTCCAAACGGTAAATTGGGTGGCCCCGTGGTGCTCCCGGCTCCTGGCTGGGGGAAACTCGTTAGAATTGATGTGGTTAGGACATTTAAGAGATTCAGATCATGGCAAAACCTGATATTCACCCCAAGTGGTATCCCGAAGCGAAAGTCTACTGTAACGGCGAAGTGGTGATGACTGTTGGCTCCACCAAGCCTGAATTGCATGTGGATGTGTGGTCGGGAAATCACCCCTTCTTCACCGGGACTCAGAAGATTATTGACACCGAAGGTCGCGTGGAACGCTTCTTGCGGAAGTACGGCATGATGGACGAAAGTGCCGCCAGCGACAAGTAGCAGCGGGAATCCGTGAGCGGTCTGCCTGCGGGCGATCGCGATGGTGATGGTGTTCCTGTTCTCCACTGTGAGTTAATTTCCGTTCATGGCTGAAGCGTACCTCCTTGATAAGCTCAATTCGGTTGAGCAAACGTTTAACGAACTGACCCGACGACTGGCCGATCCGGATGTCGCGAAAGATCCGGGCGAATTTCAGAAGTTGGCGAAAGCGCGGTCTTCGTTAGAGGAAGTGGTTTCAGCGTATGAGGAATGGCGCACGGTGCAATCGGAGTTGGCAGGCGCGCGGCAAATCCTGAAGGAAGCAGGCGGCGATCTGGAACTGCAAGAAATGGCATCGATGGAAGTTGCCGATCTGGAGAGCCGCCTGGCGGAACTGGAGATTCGCTTGAAGATCCTGCTGCTTCCCAGCGATCCGAATGATGACAAGAACATCATGTTAGAAATTCGGGCGGGGGCTGGCGGCGATGAAGCCAGCATCTGGGCGGGTGATTTGCTCCGGCTGTATTCTCGCTATGCCGAGACGCAGGGCTGGAAGGTGAAGCTGGTGAGTGAATCGCTGGCGGATATGGGCGGCTTCAAGGAAGCGATTCTGGAAATTCAGGGCGATCGCGTTTACAGCAAACTCAAGTTTGAAGCGGGCGTGCATCGGGTGCAGCGAGTGCCCGTGACGGAAGCCCAGGGGCGGGTACACACGTCAACGGCAACGGTGGCGGTGATGCCGGAAGTCGATGAAGTGGATGTGCACATTGATGCCAAAGATATTGAAATGACGACGATGCGCTCCGGTGGGGCGGGTGGTCAGAATGTGAACAAGGTGGAAACGGCGGTTGACCTGATGCACAAACCGACCGGAATTCGGATTAAGTGTATGGAAGAGCGATCGCAGTTGCAGAACCGGGAACGGGCAATGCAAATTTTGCGGGCGAAACTGTACGAAATAAAAATGCAGGAACAGCAAGATGCCGTCCGTTCGGCGCGGTTGAATCAGGTGGGAACGGGGGCGCGATCGGAAAAAATTCGTACCTACAACTACAAAGATAATCGAGTGACGGATCATCGCTTGAACCAAAACTTTTCGCTCAACCCCGTGTTAGAAGGGGACATTGAGGACCTGATCCAAACTTGCATTACCCGTGACCAGCAGGAACGACTGGAGCAGTTGGCGGCGGAAGAGAGTAGTCAGCAGCCCTCCATTGTGTAGTTATGCTACCGCGTGAAGATTTGCTCAAGGGGGTCGAAAATCGAGAAACGGTGGCGCGGGTCATCGATCAGGCGGATCAGGCGATCAAGATTTGGGAAGTTGTTTATTCGGATTTTCTCTCGCCGCCAGAGTTAGCGGAAATTCGTCGGGCGTTTGCGCGTCTGAGTGAAGTGCATTTGGTGACTTGGGGTGGCTATCCCCAGGCAGAACGGCAACGAGTGGCGATCGCCCGCTCGGAGTTACCACTGGCAGAAGATCAGGTGGCTTTAGCCGTGTTGGAAGTGGCGGGCAATTTTTTGTTTGATCCGGCGACGCATCGAGATTTCTTGGGGTCGATTTTGGGCACTGGGATTGTCCGCGAGAAGGTGGGTGACATCATCGTGCTGGGCGAACGGGGGGCGCAGATTGTCGTCGTCCCGGAACTGGTGGAGTTTTTGACGATGAGCTTAACCCAGGTGCGATCGGTGCCAGTTAAAACCCGACCGATTGAGTTCAGCGAATTGAAGATCCGAGAACCCAAGAAAAAAGAACTGGTGACGGTCGAAGCTTCGATGCGCTTGGATGCGATCGCGTCGGCTGGGTTTGGCATGTCCCGCAGCAAAATGGTGGACTTGATTGATGCGGGGGATGTGCGGGTGAACTGGAAGGAAACAACCAGCGCCAGTACCACCGTGAAGGCGGGCGATTTAATTGCGATTCGGGGCAAAGGTCGGGTTGAAGTGGGCGAGGTGGCGGTCACGAAAAAAGATCGTTACCGGGTGCAATTAACGCGCTTCGTTTGATATCCTTGCGTGAACGCCTTCCCAGAATTGGTTTTGGTTAATCTGACGAATTTTACGGCGTTTGACTCAAGCGAGCACTATCGCGATCGCCGTCCAGTACTGTGGGCGCTTCAACTTCGGGAGCGACTCCAGTCACATCTGAAAGTTCAATGATTTTTTCCCAACCGTATTCGCGGGTAATGCCAGGAAAATTGGTTTCGAGTTGCGATAACAGCTCACACAGAGTAGCCGCGATCGCGGTGGCCTGAATGTGGGCTGGCGACAAATGCGCACATTGGAGATAGCTGAGTAAAGTCGCCGCACCGTTTAAGGTCAATTGATCGACTAACCGAGTCATAACATTACCTCATTGTGAAAGAAACTGGCACATTGAGGGATACGCGGAGAGCGGTGAAGATTTCTTGAAGCGAGGGGAAAATGACCTGCCAGGGGTAGCGGTTAGCCGCCGCCGACGATGGTGACAATTTCCAGGCGATCGCCCGCTTGCAATTGGGTGTCTGGCCAAAATTGACGATGCAAAATTTCGCCGTTATACTCCACTGCCACCAGGCGCGGATTTAGCCCCAGTTGGGTCAGAAAGTCAGGTAAGGGTAGGGCGGGGGCACAAGTGCGCGGTTCCCCATTCACCTGGAGCGTAATTTGGTCAGCCATGCGATCTCCTGGTGGGTCAACTTGGGTGATGCTGAATGAAGTTGAGCAAGATGCGCTGGTGTGGTGCGCCAATCGGGCGGACTTGTTGCAGTTGGGCGGAGAAGCGATCGCCCCGTTGAATGTCTGCCAGCGTCAACAATTCCAGATCTGTACCTTCACCCAGCACGAGTTGGTCAAGCGGCACCGCTAACTCTGCCCAATAAAGATGGCGAATCACGTAACTCTCTTCCTGGCAGTCGTAAGGGGTCAGCACCGGGGGACAATAGCCAATCTCCTCCCACAATTCACGCCGCACGCCCAGGTCAGGAGTTTCGCCCGGTTCGACATGCCCCCCAAAGAAGCCCCAATGCCCCGGATAGAGAATATTGGGGTTGTCATCCCGCAGCTGCATCAAGAACCGATCGCCCTGGCGCAGAATGGCGAGGGCGACCGTGGGGCGATCGGATTGAGTGGCCGTAACGGCAGAGGTTTGAGTCATGCAGGCTAACCTTCCAACGGGAAATCAATTCGAAGGCAAGTCTAGCAAAAGATCGGTCACTTCTGGTTAAGCCCTAGCGCTTGGCATCACTGAACTCAACCCCTTTAAATACCAGAGCGGCAATATCGGCGCGGGTAGCTGCTTGCGTCGGCTGCAATTGTTGGGTTTTGGGATCACCTGTAAATAACCCTGCCTGAATCGCTGCGGCCATCCGACCTCTTGCCCAACTTGGCACCTGATCGCGATCGCTGTAGGGTTGCAAAATCGCCTCTGGATCGGCGGGTTCTGCCAGTCCTAACCCCTGCACCATCGAAGCCACTGCTTCCACGCGGGAAACCTGCTGCTCTGGCCGAAAATCGCCTTCCGGGTAGCCACTCATAAAATTTGCTTTCACTGCCTGATCCACGGCAGTCGCCCAGCGACTGTTGGCCGGGACATCGGTGAAGGGTTTGGGTGATCGGCGATCGGGTTTCGTGAACGCCTTCTGTAATTGCACGGCATATTGGGCGCGGGTGACAGGCGCATCGGGGCGGAAGGTACCATCTGGGAAACCGCCAATGATCCCTCGTGCCGAGAGGGCGGCAATGAAGGGCGCAGCCCAATAATTACTAGGGACATCCGGGAAAATAATCACTTTACCAACAACGGTTGGTGCGGCTGGGCGAGGCGGGGTGCCAGTGGTGGCATTCGGCGCAGGTGCAGTGGGCGGCAACGAGGGCGGTACTTGTCCCGTTGGAGGGAGAACATCCGATGTCGGTTGGGGGGCTGGGACGGTGGGCGGAGTGACATTGCCTGTGACATCACCCGTGCCTGTGCCCGTAAGATTGCCCGTGCCCGTGAGGTTGCCTGGAGTGCCAGTAACACCACTTGGACGAGCAGGCGGGGCTGGTGGCGCAGGCGAGGCTGGTGGTGCAGGTGGAGAAACTGTGGGGGCGGGGGCGATCGCCGAGGGCGAACTGCTGCTAGTACCGGACAAAAAGCTGGACAGATCCCAGGTATTGCGTCCCTGTGTCAATGCCCACGCAAAAATTGCTCCAAACGCAAGAAAGGTCACGAATAATGCGATCGGCTCATCATCTCGCAAGCGGGGAGGCCGTTGATCGGGAGGAGGTGATTGGGTCATGGGGCTAATCCTGGGCGAGTAAATCACGGCATAATCCAGACTGCCATAATCCTAAGGGGATGGCGGATTTTGTCAATTGGATTTAACAAATGGGGAGGGAGGAGGAATGAGAAGAGTCAGGAGGCAGAAGTCAGGAGGGAGAGGTAGGGGAAGCATGGGAGGGAGGTAAGGGAGGAGGCAGGAGGGAGAGAGAGGGGGCGGGCGCTAGGCGTTAAGAGAGATGCCCCAAATCATTGAATGACAGTTCTTCTGACTCCTGACTTCTGACTCCTGGCTTCTGACTCCTGACTTCTGACTCCCTCCCATTCCTCCCCCTCCCCCCTGTCTACCCCATTGCCGCCGAGGGGCAGAGGTCACGGAGGGGGCAGCGATCGCAGGCGGGGTGACGGAAGAAACAACACTTTTGACCATGCAACATGAACACTTCATGGTGATCGTAGACTTGTTGGGCGATCCAATCCTCTGGTAGTAAAGCTTCCAGCACTTTGTGGGCGGAGCCAACATCGACCGTGGCGGGCAAGATGCCTAATCGGATGGCGACGCGATGGTGGTGGCTATCGACGGGGAGGGCGCGGCCCCGGATGCGGCTGAAGGCGAGGACGGCAGCGCTGGTTTTGGGACCAACTCCGGGGAGAGATTCGAGCCAGGTGCGGGCTGCGGGGACGGGTAAATCGCTGAGGAAGTCGAGATTCCAGTGGTCGTTGAGGCGTTCTCCGATCAGGCGTAACACTTGTTGCAAGCGAGGCGCTTTGGATTCGGCCCAGGTGCAGGGGGCGATCGCGGCTTCGACTTCGGCAGTGGGCGCATCGCGAACGGCGACCCAAGTCGGGAATTGGTGGGTTAATTGTTGAAAGGCGAGATGGGAGTCTTTATTTTTAGTGCGATGGGAGAGTAACGCAGAGACGAGTTCGCTCAAGGGATCGAGGTTGTGAAAGTAGGGAATGGGACAGCCGTAAGTAGCACACAGGCGATCGTGGATGACTAAAACTCGCTGTTGAAGATTGTCAGCAGGCGGGAACATAGGACTAGATCAAAAGGTTAGCCGCAGTGATGGGCGGGTGAGTCGAAGCTTGACTGTTATTGTGCAGAATTCTCCAGTTTGTGCCCATCGTTCTCAAGACTCATTTCTGTCGGCGATCCCAGAGGTTCCTATGCAGCGAAATGTATGGCGGCTGACCTGAAGATGGGAGTGGGGTTTGATAGACTGCTACGAGTACAGCTTACGCTGGTCTGATCACGCATCCACCTAGTAGGAAGAGGATTGAGATTATGGGACTGTTTGATGCAATTGTTGGGGCGATCGCCAACCCTAATCAGCAGGCCAGCCCTGATCAGTTGGGCAGTATTCTGAATACGGTGCAACAGGTGGCGGGGCATAGCGGGATTGATCCGGCTGCCAGCAATACGGTGATGTCGATGGTGGGGGGCTATGTGCGATCGGCACTCCAGCAACAGCAAGCCGCCGGGGGAGCGCAACAAGTTGAGGATGTGGTGAATCAGTTCAGTGGTCTAGGGGCTAATCCTGCCGCCGTGTCAGCGCTCTTCAGCCCGGATCAACAAGGCCAGATTGCCGATGCCATTTCGCAACAAACGGGCATTCCTGCGACTCAAATTATGGCGGCGCTGGCGATGTTGGTGCCGATTGTGTTGAAAATGCTGCAATCGGGTGCCAATACGCAGGGACAGCCCGGTGGCAATAATGTCTTGAGTGCGTTTCTGGATGCCGATCAGGATGGGGACGTGGATATTGCCGATGCGATGGGTATGGCGGGACAGTTTTTAGGGCGCTAATGAATTAAGGCAGCAGGCAGGCTTCGACGTGAGCGCTCAGCCGAACGTAGGCAGAGGGCAGAGGGTGAAACCTTGACGATTCAGCTTTTGGCGCTGGCTGCAATCGGGGGGTAGGGGCTTGCGGGAAAATAAAATACCGCGAAGAGAGGGCGAATAACCTTCGCCCCTACCCTATCCACGGTGTGCAGGCTTCTGACTTGGGCGGGTAAGATGACCACCCCACAATGGGTAAATTCATGTGCCTACCAGGGCGATGCGATGCGGTTGGTTCTCGTTGGGGAAGAGACAGAAGCGGCTAGAATAAAGGATGATGCGAATTGTAAAGAACTATGTCAGCCAACGTTGAAATTTACACCTGGAGCACCTGCCCGTTTTGCATTCGAGCCAAAGCCTTGCTGACGAAGAAAGGCGTGGAGTTTACCGAGTATTGTATTGATGGCGATGAAGTGGCTCGGAGTGAGATGTCGGTGCGCGCCCAGGGTGGGCGATCGCTCCCGCAAATCTTCATCAACGATCAACACATTGGTGGCTGTGATGACCTCTATGCCCTCAATGCCCAAGGCAAGCTCGATCCACTGTTGGCTTAAGACTAGCTTAATCAATGTGGGATGGGCATCTTGCCCGTCCATGAGGGGCACTCGACCCCCACCGGTGATGCAATTCATCCTGTCAACAGTCTTATATGAACTGACTGCCTCCTTCCTCTTACCCCCTGTGTCGCGTGAAATTTGCATTCATTATTGATCCGATCGCTCGTCTTGATCCAGGCCACGATACCAGCGTCGCTTTGATGGAGGCCGCGCAGACTTTGGGGCATGAAGTCTGGATGACTCAGGCGAATCAACTAAGTGTGGTGGCGGGTAAGGCGAAGGCGCTGCTGCAACCGGTGCAGTTAACGCCCGTGACGTTAGTGGATGGGAAGTGGGTGGCGGCGAATCCGTGGTTTGAACTGGGGACACCCCAGTGGCAAGACCTGGAACGGATGGATGCGGTCTTTATGCGGACGGATCCGCCCGTGACGGTGCCCTATCTCTATGCGACTTACATTCTGGACTACATCGATCCGGCAAAAACGCGGGTGGTTAACTCGCCGCAGGGGATTCGTGCCGCTAATGAGAAGATGTATGCGTTGCAATTTACGCAGGCGATCCCAGAAACGATCGTGAGTCAGAACAAGGATGTGATTCGGGCGTTTTTAGAGCAAAAGGGCGCTGCTGTCTTAAAACCGTTGGGCGGGAAAGCGGGGGAAGGGATTTTGTTTCTCGATCCGGGCGATCGCAACTTTAATTCGCTGATTGAGATCAGTACGCAACAGGGACAGGTGCCCGTGATGGTGCAGACCTATTTACCGGAAGCGAAGTTGGGCGATAAGCGGATCATTTTGCTGCATGGGGAGCCGATTGGGGCGGTGAATCGGATTCCGACGGGGAAAGAGTTTCGCGGCAATATGGCGGTGGGCGGACGGGTGGCGCAGGTGGAGATTAGCGATCGCGAACGCGACATCTGTCAGCAACTCGCTCCTACGTTACGGCGGGATGGGCTGATTTTTGTGGGGATTGATGTGATTGGCGGGTATCTCACGGAAGTGAATGTCACCAGTCCGACGGGAATTCGCGAGATCGATCGCCTGGACAACGTGCAGTTGGGCCAAACTGTGATTCAGTGGATTGAACAGCACCCTCCTGCCGCGTAAAGTGGGTGAGGGTCGAAGGTTTTGCCGTAAAAGTTTTATACGTTGTTACCCAGGGGTCGAGTTGCCCTTGCCTTGACGCTTTATGACTTTGGATCTGCCAGCCATTGGGCAAGCTCTGATGAAATTTTTCGACACGCCCCTGTTTCAAATGGGGGATAGTTCGCTGTCGCTGTCCTCTCTCATCAAGTTTTTGGTGGCGCTCCTAGTCATCGTGCTGTTGATTCGCAGCTTTCGACAACTCTTGGCAAATCGTCTGCTGAAACGGCTGAATCTGGATGTCCATAATCGGGAAGCGATCGCGACCATTATCAGCTATAGCGTCGGCACTCTCAGCCTGATCATCATTTTGCAATCAGTGGGTTTCAATCTGGCCTCACTGACGGTGTTGGCTGGGGGGCTGGGGGTGGGGATTGGGCTGGGGTTGCAAAATGTCACGCTCAACTTTATTAGCGGGATTAATCTACTGCTGGCGAGAAAGGTGCGAGTGGGGGATTACGTCAAATTGGAAGGCATGGAAGGCTATGTCCAGGAAATTTCGCTGCAATCGACGGTGATGCGGACGCGGGATGGGGAATATGTGGTGTTGCCGAATCACAAGTTTGCGGATAGTCAGTTGGTGAACTGGAGTTATGACAATTACAACGGGCGGGTGCATTTACCGTTTGGGGTGGCTTATGGCACTGATTTAGCCTTAGCGACAGAAGTTGTCTTAGGTTGTGCCTATGCCAGTCCGCATGTGGTGCCTGACCCGATTCCACGGGTGTTATTTGTGGCGTTTGGCAGTAGTTCAATTGATTTAGAACTGCGAGTCTGGATTAAGCAAGTTGATCTAACGCCAGATATTAAAAGTGATATTTATTTCGCGATCGAAGAAGGGTTACGCCAACACAATATCAGCGTGCCGTTTCCGCAGTTGGATTTGTGGGTGCGGCAAAGTGAACCAGCGGCGATAGTGAGTGAGACTGCGGGGATGGGGGCGCTCACGCCGGGGCAACCCATCGCCGCCGCCACGTCATCTTTGAAGACTTTATTACATCAGGTGGAGTATTTTCAAAACCTGACGAATGAGCAGTTGCGGCAGGTGATTGAAAGTGGCTATCGGCAACGCTTAGCGGCAGGAGAAGTGTTGTTTCAAGAGAATGATCCGGGGAATGCCTTTTACATTGTGTTGTCGGGGGCGGTTGAGGTGGTGAGTGAAACGCTGAATCAACAGTTGAGTGTGCTGGCGGCGGGTAAGTCTTTTGGTGAATTGTCATTAATGTTGGGGGTGCCGCGATCGGCGACAGTGCGGGCATTAGAACCCACATTGTTGTTTGTGATTAACCAGTTTGGGTTTCAACAGTTGTTGCGCGACTACCCCATGATTTATGAGGCGATCGTTCAAGAATTAAAAACCCACCAAGAGGAACTTGCCCAACGCCAGGAACAATTGCGCCAACTGGGTTTGATTGATAGCGCCGAAGATGACACCAACTTGATGATTTGGGTGCAAAATCGGCTGCGACGCTTATTTCAACTGTAGCCAGTTCGCTGACTGCTAGACGAAAGATCCCATCCTGGTTGGCTGTCGTATCCACGGCAGCGATCGCTGGCTCAAAAGTGTCGAAAATGGCAGGGATCAGGGGGGCGATGGCAAACGTCGGTTGAGCCAGCAACCAGTCGCTCCATAATGGAATTGATTACGACAATTATGATTTATAAGTTTACGAATCTGAATCGGCAGGAGATTGAGGCGATGTTGGGAATAGCTTTGCAGCAAACGCGGGTATATCAAGAAGCTAAGGAGGAAGCGCTGCAACAAGTGGTACTAAATTTGCTGAAAGAAGGAATGCCTTTAGAGGCGATCGCTCGTGTCACTGGGCTGTCAATGGAACAGGTTCAGCAGTTACAGACCAGCACTCCTCAAAATCCACCCGCATAAACAGCGCGATCGCCCCTCATTTATTAAAGAGAAACTGGCATTTGACCAGTTCTGCACCTTTTTGATCTAAGTTATTTCGATTCATCCGATGGCTCTGATGGGTGCTTCAAACTGGCTGGAGCGATCGCGCCGGATGACCTTGGACGAATTGGGAAGGGGCTATGCTGCCAAATTTAAGACGGTTCATCACCATTTATCGTGGCTATGAGCGCCCGTTTTGGGTGTCGCAAATGCTGTTAGCGATCGCCACGATTTTTACATTGTTGATCCCGCTGATGACCCAGAGTTTACTGGATGAGGGATTACTGAAAGGGAATCAGAAAGCCACTTTGAATAGTGTGCTGTGGATGATTTTGTTTGCCGTTTTGAGTGCGGTGTTTACCATCTGGAATGGCTGGTATGCCGTGCAATTCTCGGAAGGGACGGCGCATGCGGTGCGGGTGCGGCTCTACAAGAAACTGCAAACCTTTGAGTTTGGTAATCTCGATCGCTTTTCGGCCAGTGATCTGCAAGTCCGGATGAGTAGCGACATCACCGTGATTAAAACTGCCGTGCAACTGGTGATTTTGTATTGCACTCAGGCTCCGGTGATGTTTGTGGGGGCGTTGATTCTGATTTATCTCAACAGTCCTCAGTTGATGTGGATTTTGTTGATTGCGATCCCGGCGGTGCTAGTCGTGATGGGGATTTATATCGGCAAGGTGCAACCCTTGTTTGAAATTCGCCAGCGCCAGTTGGATGCGGTCAACGATGTGATGCAGGAAAACCTGGCTGGGGTGCGCGTCGTCAAAGCGTTTGTCCAGAGTGCCTATGAAAATCAACGGTTTGATCGCGTGAATCTGGCGTTGCAACGGGCGAGTTTAACGCCGCTCAACTACGCCATGATTCTGCAACCGTCGCTAGTGCTGATCATTAACCTGTGTACCGCCTTTGTGATCTGGTTTGGTGGCATCGCGTTGACGCAGGGACAGGTGACGGTTGGGAGCATTCTCGCCTTCAGCCAATACCTCGGTAGCATTATGATGCCGCTGGTGGTGCTGGCCTGGGTCGCGCCGCAGTTCACGGCGGCTGAAGCTTCTGCCGAACGCTTGTTTGAGGTGATTGATACCACCCCCGCGATCGCTGATGCCCCCCAAATTAGCACAATCACTGCGCCCCCTGCCCAGGGTGAGATTGTGTTTGAAAATGTCAGCTTTGCCTATCCAGCGCTGGATGG
>JAIXVO010000792.1 GCA_027482985.1 Cyanobacteriota bacterium | reverse complement strand
GGCCTGGTCCTCGGGGTGCACACGGCTAAGCCAAGTCTGATACAGGTTCCCGAACTCATGGTGAGATGTACCATAGAGGGCGTGCATACGCGCATCCCACACCAGGTGATCTCGGATGATATCCCAATCCCAGATGCCAATATCAGCCGACGCTACCGCTAAATTAAGCCGAGTCGATACTATTTCGAGGTACTCTTCTGCTTGTTTGCGACTGCTAATATCGGTAATCAGCACGTAGTAGCCATTGATCTGCCCATCACTGCCACGGTCGGGCACCAGGGAAGCTGAAACGTAGCGCGGCCCCCCTAGGCGATAGGGCAGCTCTGACTCGTAGGTCACTGTTTCCCCAGCCAGGGCGCGCTCGACGTAGGCACGGGTCTTGGCGTAGGCGCTAGGGCCAATCACGGCAGCCACTGTGCACCCTAAGATGTCTGCTTTTTGCCGCCCAAACCACATTTCGTAGGTGTGGTTGACAAACTGATAGCGCTGCTCGGCATCCACATAGGCAATACAACCATTAACAGAATCTGTGACCAACCGCAGGCGGGCCTCGCTGGTCCGAAGAGACTGCTCTGCCTGCCGTCGCTGGCGCAGCTCTTGCTGGAGTTGGTCATACAGCTTAATTTGCCGAACTGCGATCGCCAAATGCTGGCTGAGCTGCCGCAAAAGCTCCAGCTCCCAAGGTTGCCAGTTACGGGGGCGATCGCACTGGTGCCCAATTAACAACCCCCAAACCTGCTTAGACCCATGCTCGACAATGGGCACCAGTACCTTGGCGCGCACTGGAATGTCTTTTGAAAATAGGTTAATACAGCTGGGCAAGTTACCCCGTTGGGCATCGGCAACCGAGTAGATCTCTCCGCTGGCATAGGCTTCAAAGCACTTGGGTGAAATCATTGTGGACGGAAATGATTGCCCCAATAACGGTGAGCACTGAGGCACTACCGATTCAGCGATGACCTGGCCCGAGCGATCGGGGTTAAGCACATAGATCAAAACCCGGTCAATCCCCAGCAGGGAACGAACCTGCGTCACCGCCAGGTGGAAGGTCTCTTGTACATTTAGAGTTTGCCGCATTCGCTGCACCAACGCCGACAACATCTGCTCTTTTTGCAGCTGCCGTTGAATGTTCGCCTCTAGCCGTCGTCGCTGGGTAATGTCTTCGTAGCAGCTCAGCAGCCCAATCACCTGCCCTTCACCGTTGCGTAGCGGCACCTTGCTGGTATCGAGATGCACCACCGACCCATCGCTGCGCCGCCGCGTTTCAATCGTGTGGAGGCTGGCTTCTCCCGAATCCATCACCTGGCGATCGCTGTTGTCATAAAAAGCGGCTTGAGCGGGCGTTGCTAAAAGGTCGAGATTTTTCTTACCAATGGCGGATTCGATCGTCAGCCCTAGATCCTGAGCAAAGCGGTGGTTACAGCCCAACAGCACCGAATTGCGATCTTTCCAGAAAATGCGCTGGGGAATGCTGTCCATGACCAGGGTCAACAGCTGATTGGTTTGATGCAGCGTTTCAGTTTGAACTTCTAAGTTGGCATTGGCGTCTGCCAAGGCTTGGGTGCGCTCAGCAACACGGGCTTCTAGCGAACGATTTAAAGTCTGCAACTCCGCTTCGGCAAGTTTGCGTGCAGTAATATCTTCGATCGCGCCCATGAACTGCTGAGCCTCACCATCGGCAGTTTTCAAAAGCGACGCCGTCAAATTTACCCAAATTACGGTCTGGTCTTTGCGGATGTAGCGTTTTTCTAGGGTGTAGCTGTGGCGTTGCCCCAGTAAAAGCTGCTCCATCTGAGCCAGGTCACTCTCCAAATCGTCAGCATGGGTAAGGTTAACAAACGACATGCCCACCAGCTCTGCAGCAGTGTAGCCCGTGATTTCGCAAAAACGCTGATTGATGCGCACAAAAACGCCCTCAGGATTGCAGACACACATCCCCACTCCCATGTGTTCAAAGGTCTGGCGAAACCGGGCTTCACTGTTCCGTAGGGCAATTTCTGCCCGTTTGCGCTTATCAATATCGGTATGGGTGCCCAGCAATCGCACGGGCTGGCCTGCCGCGTCCCATTCCACAAACTTGCCGACAGACAATATCCACTTCCAGGTGTCTTGCCGGGTACGCAGCCGAAACTCAGCTCGGTACTGATCCGTTTTACCTTGGGCATAGGCCTGATAGGCAGCGGCCGTAGCAGCGCGATCCTCAGGATGGATGCGCTCTTGCCAAGAACTCACCGTTTCAGAGAAATCACTGGGCTCGTAGCCCAGCATTAGCGCATACTCTGGTTCTACAGTGGTTCTATCGGTCTTGAGATCTAGATCATAAATTCCTTGGTTGGCAGCAATTAGCGCCAGCCTGAGGCGTTCTTGATAGGCTCTGCGATCGCTAATATCTTCAACGACAGCAATAAAATAGTCTGGCTCCCCGGTGAGATCCCGCACAAGGGCAACGGTGAGATTAACCCAGACGATAGTACCGCCTTTGCGGATGTAGCGTTTCTCTATTGAATAGGTATTATCTCCGCCCGCCAGCAGCCGATTCACCTGGTTCACGTCAGCCTGCAAATCGTCTGGATGGGTAATGTCTTGAAAAGTAAGGTTGATCAGTTCGGCAGCGGGATAGTTGACAAGGGTGCAGAACCGCTGATTTAGCCGAATAAAGCCACCGGTCGGGGAAACATGGGCAATGCCGACGGCGGCCTGTTCAAAGGTGCTGCGAAACAGGCCTTCTTGCTTCTCTAGCTCAGCTTGGGCCGCATTGCGCTCTCGAATATCTCGCGCTATAGACAGTACGGTCGGCTCCCCTTGCCAATCAAACACATGGGCGTGTAACTCGACCGGAATATGACTGCCATCTTTAGCAATTAAGGTCTTCTCAAACAACAGCTGCCGCGTTTCAGTTAGAACCTCCATCTCTGGAAAAGTTTCGGCAATTTCTTCAGGGGGGATTAAGTCTAGAGGGGTCATTTGCCGCAATTCATCGCGGGAGTAACCCAGTAATTGGCATGTGATCTCATTCACATCGGTAAAATACCGTCCAGGCTGATCGGCGGTACCCAGCGGATGCATTAGCACCATATCGTTGGCTTCTTGGAACAACAGCCGATACCGGGCCTCACTCTCTTGCCGTTTCTCCTCTGCCAGATAGCGATCGGTAATATCGGTAACGGTACCCACATAGCCCGTGACAATGCCCTGGTTGTCTCTTTCCGCAACAGCCTGGCCATAGACCCAGACAATCGCTTGTGCCGCAGTTTGAAACCGATATTCTAAGCTAAAAGGCCGTTTGTGCTGGGCCGCCTCATACCACTCTGCGGCCACAGCAGCCCGATCGTCAGGGTGCAGACCGGCAATCCAACCCTGCCCCTGGGCACTGTCGAAAGACAAACCAGCGATCGATGACCAACGATCGTTGACGTAAGTACAATTACCATCGGGGTCAGTCCGAAATATACCAACAGGGGCTGCCTGGGCCAAAGATGCGTAGCGCTGTTCACTGGCCTTTAACTCCAGTTGCGCCTGTTTTGGAGCGCTAATATCGACAAAAGTGACAACTACTTTTTCAAGGGTCTGGTCATGGTCAAAAAAGGGATAGGCATTAATTAGAAGCCAGACATGACTGTCGCTGGCCGGTCGGTAGACGCCAGCCACAAAATTATCAATGGGTTTTTGGTTCGCAATCACCTGATTGATGGGGTATTCCTCTAGGGGTAAGGGGCTGCCGCTCTCCCTCAAAAAGTGCCATGCTGGATCTACGGCAGACTTCCCTTGCATTTGGTCTTTGGTCAACCCAAGTAGCTCAGTTGCCTTTGAGTTACAGGTCAGAATGTGAGTTTCTGGCCCATGGACAACAATACCCGTAGGCAAATGCTCGACTAGCAGGCGAAATTCATCTTCACTCTGAAGCAGCTGATGCTCAACATTTTTTTGCTGGGTAATTTCATGGCAGATATAGAGAACAGCACCGTGATTAATATCAATTTGCTTGACCTGGATCAGGAGTTCTCGGGCGTGATTAGCCTTGTCATAGATGCGTCGCTCAAGATTAGTGATTTCTCCGTTTTGTTGTAGCGCTGCGAAGGAGAAAAGATCACCACCTAAAAGTGCTTGAATTGTCCCCATGGACATAATTTCTGATTCGCTATAGCCAAAAATAGTTTTGGCATTGGGGCCAATAAAGGCAATTTTTCCGGCTTTGTTGGCAATAATGATGGCATCAGAAATGCCTGCCAAAATTCTGGCATACATCTCTATAGTATTCGCCAAGGCGGTCATTGTGGCCTCATAGCGTCGATCTGCTGTTTGAGCCAACAGCCCTTGCTGATCGGCGGCTGGCTCAAGCTTGGCGATCGCCCGCTGGCTTTGGCGAAAATTGACTAACTGCTGGGCTTTATGGGCCAGTATCCCAAACGAGCTGTCCGAAAGCTCTGCGACATAGTCATGGGCCCCTTGCCTTAAGAATTCTAATGCAGCCGCTTCGTTGGCGGGCAGGGTCTTGACTAAGATGGGCACCCCATGCGCAGCCAGGTGATTGATCCACTGCGTAGCGCTAGAGCTAGCCATACCTGCATCTAGTACAGCTAGATCATAGGTATCTAATTCATCTAGAGCCAATTCAGTAGGCGTTGAAACACAGTAGTCTCCCAGCCATCGCCCATTGGCGAGGCGGCTCGAAAGGCCTGAACACCGTTCAGAATCAGCTTCTATGAAAAGTGTTTTCATACCCTTTCATTAAACCATGAATCTAGGGATTGCTATAGGCTACTCTTGCTTTTTATGCAGAAGATTCAATGTCTAATTGTAGGCAAAAGATTTTATGGCTGCGATCGTTTTTGATACAGGTTTTAATATTTATTAACCTCAGGATGGGCAATAAGCCAAGGCTTTGGCTCAAGTCACCTGCGCCCAGGGGGCACTTCTTTGCTGCCGCTCAGCGGTCATTAGCTCTATGTATTTAAAGTACCCAAATTGAGTTGAAGAACATTACCCCTGTCTCAGCTAATGGAATCATTCTTTACAAAAGCAAGAGCGTCACAATATCAAGCTTCTTTAAGCTGTTCCTAGGCGATCGCCATAATCTTTATTGCAGAATATGCTCTGTCTAAAAGAAAAACGTGGCCATCCTATGGTTGCATGCAGAAGTGATGCTTCGGGCGGTTTTGCGGGGAGGAGGGATGAGAAAAAGCTATCTATCGCCTAGGGTGAGGTGTACGTAAACCACGGTGTACCAACGGATAGCCTCAACCTGTTTGCCCCTAGGAGATTGTCCTTTTTAATTGGGGGTATTGAGTTTGGACTTGGTATGACCGATTAAGCCCCATCTCTGCCCAAGCACCTCGGGGTATCAGGAAATTTCGGAGGAGATCTCAGGTATCTCCCGATACGACATTAGGTGGGTTGCCCTTAGGTTAGAGAAAGGAAAAGGCTAGCGCCCTTGAGGCTGTGCGTTCCTGAGAATTCCCCCTCGCTATTGGCAGCCACAACCATGCCAAATCTTCAAATTGCAGATTTTGCTCAGAGTCGCAAGCCCGAGGCCCTTTGGTCCCTCGGGACAACTCCGGTGATGGTGCCTCAAACTGCCACCCTGCAAGAGGTGATTGGCTACCTGGGCGACGACTCGGTGCAGGGTAGCAGCTGTGTGCTGGTGGTGCAGGGGCACAAACTGGTGGGGCTCGTTACCGATCGCGATGCCATTCGCATGGTGGTCAACGGCGTCGATCTCGCCACCCCGGTGCACCAGCTCATGACCGACTCGTTAACGGTGTTATCGGTCAATGAAACCCACAGCGCCCTCGATATATTAGACCTCATGCGTCAACGGCAGATTCACCATGTGCCCCTGGTCGATGCCGATCAGCGCCCGGTGCGGTTAGTGACCATCGGCTCGCTGCAGCAGACCCTCCAGCCGCCCCACATGCTCAAGCTGCAGCGGGCCCAGTCGCGCATGAGCACTAACCTAGTGACCGCTCACCCCGCTGATTCGGCCCTAGCTGCCGCAACGCTGCTAGCAGAGTACCAAGTAAACTGCGTAGTGGTGGTTGACCCCACCGCAGCCGGGGAGCGGTTGGGCCTGGTGCTGCGGCAGGATGTGCTGCGCTGTCAGGCGCGGCAACTTGACCTAGCCCAGCTGCCGGTGCGAACCATTATGCGAGACCCGCCGTTTTGCCTGCGCCCTAACGATTCGCTCTGGCTGGCCTACCAGGAAATGAGCCAGCATCGCCTACCCTGTCTGGTGGTTGTCACCCCGGAACAGCAGGCCCTGGGGGTGATTAGCCAGTCAGATCTGCTCTACCGCCTCGACCAGCGCGAGCTGCAAGCCTCCTTTAGCCATCTGTGGCAGTCCTTTAAGCAGTCTGACAGCGGGCAGGTGGAAATTTGGAAAAGCCATAGCTCAGAACTAGAGCGCCTGGTACAGGGGCGTACTGAGCAACTCGAAGAACAGGCCAAGTGCGATCGCCTGCTCACTACCCTCACCCAGCGCATCCACGAATCCCTCGAAGTACAGGATATTCTCTCCACCACGGTGGGGGAAGTGCGGCAACTGCTCCAGGCCGATCGCGCCCTGATCTATCGGTTTGACACCGCCGCCAGCGGCACCGTGGCCGTAGAGTCAGTGGTGCCCCCCTGGAATTCGCTGCTGGGCCACACCATTGAAGACACCTGCTTTGAGCAGCACTGGGCTGAGGCCTACCGCTACGGCCGCATTCAGGCCGTGGAAGATATTCAGCGGGCGGGCCTCAGTCCCTGCCACATCGCCCTGCTTGAAGCGCTGCAAATCAAAGCCAATCTGGTGGTGCCCATTGTCTGCGACCACCAGCTCTGGGGGCTACTGGTCATCAACCAGTGCGGCAACTCTCGGCGCTGGCGCGACGGGGAAATTCGCCTGGTGGAGCAGCTAGCGCGATCGGTGGCCATTGCCGTGCGCCAGTCAGAGCTATACCACAAGCTCCAGGAGGATCTCGAAGCCCGCAAGCAGTACGAAATTCATTTGCAGCAGCTCAACGATGACCTAGAGCAGCGGGTTGAAGACCGTACGGCGTCTTTGGGCCAGGTGGCCCAAAAGCTGCGTAAAGAAATTGACCAGCGCCGCGAAACCGAAGCAACTTTGGCCAAAACCAACCAGCAGCTTCAGGCGGTGCTCGACGCAGTACCCGCTATGGTGTCATGGGTCAGCAAAGACGAGGTGTACCTGGGCTGCAACCACCGCCTGGCCGCTTCCTTTGACCTCATCCCCTCTGATTTCATCGGCCAGAATCTGGGCTTTTTGGGGCAAGCATCCCCCTTCTGCCAGTTTGCCCAGGATTTTTTAGTCGGCGGTGCCAACCTTACCCGTCAGGAAATGCAGTTCTCGGTGAATAGGGTGGCGAGCCACTGGCTGCTGGTGGCCCAAAAGTACGACCAAGGCGGCGCAGCGGTGTTTGTGGGGCTGGATATCAGCGATCGCGAGCAGGCTAAAGCCGCCCTGCAAGCCAGCGAAGTCAAGTTTCGCAGACTGGTCGAGCAAACCAACGACTGGGTGTGGGAGATCGACCGCCAGATGGTCTTTAGCTACATTAACCCCCGCGCCACCGAAATTCTCGGCTGCCCCGCAGAAGCCATTCTCAACCACCGGTTTACCGACTTCATGGCCGATGATGAGGCAGTGCGCTTTAACACCATTCTGGATTTGCTAGTGGGTCAGCGGCAGCCCTTCACCCAGATCGAGGCCACCTGCCTGCACCCCAGGGGTGAGCCCATCACCCTCGAAATTAGCGGCTCCCCCATCCTTACCCCTGAGGGCCAGTTTGAGGGCTACCGAGGCATCACCCGCGACATCACTGAGCGCAAGCAGATCGAGGTTGACATTCGCAAAGCCCTCACCCGCGAAAAAGAGCTCAGCGACCTCAAAACCCGCTTTATCTCCATGGCCTCCCATGAGTTTCGCACCCCCCTGACCACTATTTTGGCCTCGGCCGAAACCCTAGAGCGCTACAGCCACAAGTTCACCCCTGAGAAGCAACAGGTGGTGCTCAAGCGCATTCAGACCTCGGTGCACCACATCATTGGTCTGCTCAACGACGTGCTCACCGTGGGTAAGGCCGAAGCGGGCAAGCTCGACTGCACCGTGGCCCCCATTGACCTACAGCAGTCTTGTCGCGACTTAGTCGAAGAGGTTCAGTTTTCTCAGGTCAACACCGCCAGCGCCATCGAGTTCATTGCCAGGGGCGAGAACGGCCCGGTACTGGCCGACGAAAAGTTGCTGCGATACATCTTGCTCAACCTACTCTCCAACGCAGTGAAGTATTCCCCCGAGCATACCCCGGTCACGTTAACCCTCGACTGTGGGGCTGACCAGACCGTGCTGCAGGTGAGCGATCGCGGCATTGGCATTCCCCCTGTTGACCAGACGCGGCTCTTCGGAGCCTTCCACCGGGCCGACAATGTGGGGAATATCTCCGGCACTGGCCTTGGTTTGGTGATCGCCAAGCGGGCCGCCGAAGCCCACCACGGGCACATCTCGTTTGTCAGTGAAGTGGGCGTCGGCACCACCTTTACCGTTGTTTTACCCCTTGTACTATGGAGTGACCATCATGGCTAAGATTCTGGTGATCGAAGACGAAGCTGGGGTACGCGACAGCATCGTTGATATTCTCAATGCCGAAGACTTTATTGTCGACAGTGCCGCCAACGGCGAAGAGGGCCTGCGCCAAATTCATGAGTTCAAGCCTGATATAGTGATCTGCGACGTCATGATGCCCGTGCTCGACGGCTTCGGCGTATTGCAGCAGATTCGCCAAGATCCCGGCTTAGCCACCCTGCCCTTTGTGTTTCTTACCGCCAAGGCTGAACGGGTCGACTTTCGCAGCGGTATGGATCTGGGGGCCGACGACTATCTCACCAAGCCCTTTACCCACGACGATCTGCTGCGCATGATTCACACCCGCCTGGGGGCCGAGAACGCTGTGGAGCACCAGACCCAGCAGCAGCTCAGCGCCCTGCGTAGCAGTATTAGTATCGCCTTACCGCGAGAGCTAGGTGCCCCTTTGCGGGAAGTGCTCAAGCTAGCCACCACCCTGATCGACGAGGCCAAAACCCTGGAGCCTGAAGAGGTGGTCACCCTGGCTAAGGCCATCCACCGCAACTCCCAACGCACCGCTCGCCTCACCCAAAACATGATGCTGTTTGCCAAGTTAGAGCAGCTCAGGCCCGAGCAAGTTTCCGCCCAGACCCTCCAGCACCGATACACCGATCGCGCCGATGACGTGATCACCGAGATCGCCCAGACCCTCGCCGCCGACTACCTGCGCGACGACGACCTGGAGATTTCTCTAGAGCACCTGACGCTGCCCATGGCTGAAACGCAGCTGCGCAAGGTCTGCGAAGAGCTGATCGACAACGCCTTTAAGTTTTCCAAGATGGGCACCCCGATTAAAATATTTGGGTCGCGCGGTGACAGCAAGGTCACCTTCTACATCATTGACTATGGCCAGGGCATGACCCCTGACCAGATCGCGCACGTGGGAGCCTACCTCCAGTTTGAACCCGAATCAGAAGCCACCGGCACTGGCCTGGGTCTCACCATTGCCAAACGCCTGGTCGAGCTGCACCGGGGTGAGGTGCTCATCGAGAGTATCCCTGGGCAGCAGACCATTGTGCGAGTGACATTGCCAGACTGGCCAAGGGACTAGTACATATAGGCTTCAGCCCCTTGCATCTTTTCGCCTCTGAATCCTTCTGTTCTCTAAGTCATTCAGAAAAAAAAGCTCAACTCAACCCTGAGTTTAAAGCGTTTCTCACGCTAGCAAAGTGCAATTCATACTTCTTAGGACTACACTCATATAACCGCAATGAAACCTTATTCACTAGACCTCCGTCGAAAAATCATCAAGACCTATGAAGCCGAAGCTATTTCGCAAAGAAAATTAGCAAAGCGATTTAGTGTTGCTCCAAGTTTTATTCAAAAACTGATTAAGCAATATCGAGAAACAGATTCAGTGGCACCCAAGGTTCGCACTCAGCAGACTACTCCTAAGCTGAAGGATGAGCATCTTGCTACACTTCACCGTTTGGTCGCAGAACGCAATGATGCCACTCTAGAAGAACTACGGGATTTGTTAGCTATAGAAGCAGGTGTTGATGTCAGTCGCTCAACAGTTGATAGAGCCTTGGGTAAATTAGATCTGGCATTCAGGAAAAGACATTCCATGCCGACTAAAAGGAAAATGAGCATGTCCTGCTCAGGGGTATAGAATTTTGGCAGATGTTTCAAGGTATTCTGGCTCAGAATCTTATCTTTCTGGATGAGTCTGGCGTTAATCTGGCCTTGAATCGGTTGAATCCTCGCTCTGCCAAGGGTAGTCGAGCTAAGGTCTCCTCTGGGTTACAAATCCCTGGGTTTTCTAAGAACCCAGGGATTTTTTGGGGCTAGAGGGATGCTACTCAGACGGCGATCCACGGGGAGAGGTAGGGGAGAGATAGCGACATTGAAGGCAGAATGGTCTGCGATCGCATCACAGCGTCACACCCCCTCCTCCGGCACGCCCTCCTCCGGCACCCCCTCCTCCGGCACCCCCTCCTCCGGCACACTCTCCTCCGGCACACCCTCCTCCGGTAAAGTTTCTTCAGCGGCATTGCCCAAGGTATAAACCCCAGTGGTATCGGCGGGAATCTCAAAGGTGCTGACCGGCGCTTCGCGACCAAACAGGCGAATCTCGTAGCGGCCTGGCTTGAGGCCTTGGGCAGCAAAACGCCCGGTACGATTGGTGATTAGCTCTACCGCTGGCCAGTCAGGGTCAGACAGCGACACGATGCGCCCGTGCTGTAGGGCCAGCGGGTTGCCCTGCTCATCCACTAGCACCCCGCGCAACAACACCGTCGCCTCAGACCCCACCCGAATCAACGTGCCGCTGCGGTAGGTAGGGAACAGCTGATAGCTAGAGTCACCCAGATCGCTGCCCAGAGGTAGATCCGGCGCATCTACCGATAGTGTTGTTAGGGTGTAGGGCGACAGGGGAATTACCCCTGGCCCCAGGGCATCGGCACGGGCGATGTCGCCAAAGCTGCTGGGGTTGACCTGCACCAGATTACCCTGTGCCGTGCCCTGGCGGGCCACGATCGCAAAGCTGTTGTCGATGGGGCGTGACCAGCCAAATACCCCATCGGCAAATACCAGGGCGGTACCCCAGGTGACGCGGGTTGTGTTGGCGATCTCACCAGAGCCGTTGCGGGGCATATCAAGGGTGTGTTCGAGGGATAGATCGGCGCGATAGCCCTGGTAGCGGGTTTGGCTCAGCAGGGTGAGAGCCTGGTTTCGAGTAGTGGCCGTTAGCGCTGTGCTGATTCCCCCCACGGACACTGGCGAACTGTAGGCCCAGTTGACCCGGTTGACCAGGCCGTCGTTGTCCACCGTGGTGGCGGTGTTGATAAACTGCCGCTGCTGGGGCAGCGATGCCGAAAGACCCATAAACACCCTAGGTTCTGCCTGGCCCTGGGCGTTGATGCCATAGGTAGCGCTGGCATTAACACTAAGGGCACGGGTGATGGGCTTAGAAATGCCCAGGGCAATAGTGTAGGCATCGCTGGGCTGGTCGCGGGTAACCTGGTAACGCCCGCTCAGGGTAGTGCGCATATTCTCAAAGAAGGTTTGGCTGTAGGTGAGCGACACATCTAGCCCAATATTGTTGTTGGGTAGCTCGTCAGCTACGGTCATAAAATTGGCCCCTCGGTACTCTATGGCCAACTGCAAACTGCGATTATCGGCGCTGGTCGCCCCCTGAAAGAGCCAGTCGTAGTACAGGCGCGCTGCCCCATCCAAACCATGGGACTGATCTAGGCTCAGGGCCGCATCCCAGCTAAGGTTACCCACGGTAGTGGCCCAGGTGCCTTCAACGCCCACCATTTGAGTGCTCAAATCGCTCTGGAGATAGCCCCCCAGGGTCAGGGTATCGCTCAGCCCCATGCGGTGAGAAAGCGACAGCGTCGGCTGGCTAAGGTCATAGCCCTGGGCGCTGCTCAGGCTGCCCCCAATCGCCGGAAAGCCCAGACTATAGGCAAACTGCTGCACCCCTGGGGCGAGCAAATCGCCAGATACCCCCGTGGCAAAATCGAGTTGCTGTACTCGGCCTAGGTCATCGGTAATCACTAGCTGCACGCCATTGATGCCGCCCTGCAGAGGCAGGTTGCGCACATCCTGGGGGCCGGGGTCGAGGCGCAGGGTCTGCACCGACTGGCCGTTAATAAACACCTCTACCGTAGAGGGGCGTTCTAGAAAAAACTCAAAGCGGCTAATGGGCCGAGTAACTAGGTAGGGCTGAAGAGAAAAATTGCGTACCACCGCCACCCCCACCGTAGGCAGACTGGCTTGGTAGCCCCGCACCGGGGTCACCACATCGCCAATTTGATAGCGAATGGCCGTGGCTGTGTCGTCATATACCAGACGAGTGAGGCCACGCTGCCAACCTGCGCCCCCTTCGATAAGGCCCAGGCTGCTCTCAAGCACCCAGCCGTTGACGTTAATCGCCCCATCAAAGTTAAGTGCGAGAGGTTGCCTACCGGTGCTGCCTTCGGGGCCCGACCACACGACGGCCTGCCCCCCCCGCAGGTTGAGATAACCGCTCACCGCGCTAGGGGGCAGCGCCTGAGCCAGCTCGGGGGGAACACCACCCGAACCCGCGTTAACGATGGCAGTCTGCCGCAGGGCCGCCGGAATGCCTACCTGCAATTCGAGCCGACTGCTGTCAAAATTAATAGCAATGCCCACCTCGCGAATGCTTTGCAACGCCAGGGTGCCATCGGCTTGGCTGGCTGCCGCCAATTGGGCGGCAATATCGGGTCGCAGCACCTGGGCTACCGCTGACAAAAAGCCGTCTGTGGCCACCTGCACATCGACCTGGCTTCCCCCAGGTACCAGCACCAGCCCCTGGCCCGCAGGCTGGTCGTTGAGAATGATCGGCACAATTACCTGTTGGGGAGCTTGGTCGCGGGGACGACCAAACACCTCTTCAAAAATGTCGGTGGTGGTGGATGTGGGGGGCTGGGCAGGGGAAGCTTCTGCCTCAGGCACCGCATCGCTATCCTCAAGCTCAGGGGCCAGATCAACCTCAGGATCCGCATTATTATCCTCAGGCTCAAGAACCGAATCATCATCGGAAGATGAATTGGCTGGCCCTACCTCAGGAACTAGACCGTCGGCAGGAGACAGATCGTCCGGGGAAGATGTCTC
>JAIXVO010000470.1 GCA_027482985.1 Cyanobacteriota bacterium | reverse complement strand
ATCCCAATGCACCGGAACAATGTTAAGCAATTGGTGAGTTGCAAAGGTTGCTTGTGTCCGGTGATTGGGGGCGTTATGCACAAAGAGTGAGTGTCAAATTTGATACGGACATAAACTGTTGAGCATCTAAATTGCATGGTGACGTCTGCAAATCTCTTGCCGCAAGGCTTTCAGAGCGATCGCACTAGAGCACCGGTACAGTATGACTAAAAACCCGGCTTCTTCGTCACTACGCTAACGGCATGACTTGCCTTCTGACCGAGAAACCAGGTTTCTATACCGACGTTCTAGTGCAGCTTAAGTATCTAACAGTTTACCCATGGCAAACGTAGGTCAAAGAGGTTTCTTGGCTTATTTTCAGCGAACATAAACTTGATCTCTACCTCGTTGTTTAGCCATATACAGGTTTTGATCACTCTGGGCAATCAACCTATCGGCAGAAGAATCGGGCAGTGGTATCATACAGGCCACCCCCACACTCACCGACAGATAGGTACCTGTCGGTGCCCCCCGATGCTCAATCTTAAGTTGCTTGACTTGGGCTTGTAGCCGTTGGGCAACTTCCTGCCCTCCCGCGAGAGACGTCTCAGGCAAAATCAGGGCAAATTCCTCACCCCCATAGCGAGCCACAACATCTCCAGGGCGTTGTACCGAGTCCTTTAGACCCTGGGCAACCTGCATTAAACAGGCATCTCCCTGCAGATGGCCATAGGTGTCATTAAAGCGCTTGAAATAATCAATATCGCAGAGAATCAGGGTCAGTGGCGTCTGGTTGCGTTGAGCCCGTGACCATTCTTGCTGCAAATAGTGATCAAAGAAGCGACGGTTTGCCACCTGGGTGAGTCCATCTAGATTGGCCAGTTTTTCTAATTCCTGGTTGGCCAGACGCAGCGCTATTTGCGAGGCTTGCAATAATTGCTGGTGCCGAAAAATTCGATCTAAGAGCCAGCTAATGATCACACCTAGGGTAAGGCCAACCCCAAATAAGATCGCAGTGAGCTTATTCAGCATGGCTTCCCCCTGTTGGTATTCTAAACGGGGGGCTTTAACTTGCAAACTATAGACGGGTTGACCTTTGCCGTTGAGCAAATAGATATTGCCCGTAAGCCACTGATGATTTAAGGTCTGGATTTGGGAGGGAATTTGCAAGACTTGATCCGGTTCGGCTGGCATCGATAGACGGGTGCCTGGCGTCACAGGAATCAACTGCACCTCGAGCATACTGTTTCGCACCAAGCGCTCGAGAAAAGCTTGATCAATCATGACGCCTACAACCACTGTGCCATGCCGAGGCCCTTGTCCAGTACTGGTTAGAACTGGGCGGGCGGCCAGCAACAGTGGCTGGGTTGCGGTAGGTATGACAAAGATATTGCGGCTGTCGGCTAGGGCTGGATCATCGTCCGCTGGGAAGTGGTTGAGTCCCGCTGAGGTGAGGATTTGCTCGCGCAAAGGACTGGGAACAGGCTGTAGCTGTTGAGTTTGTTCATTCACCCAATCTAAATGTCGCGGTCGTCCTTGGCGATCCAAAAGACCCAAGAATTGGTATTCCCATGCCCCTGCCCCGTCATAGGAATAGGTATCAGTATAAAAATCAGCATATAAAGTAGATGTCTCCCCACCAAGGTAGGTATGCATTTCCGTCCAAGTTGATTCGGAGAGTGCGACTCCATCTAGCTTTTCCGCCTGCAGCAAAAAGGCATCCTCAACACGGGACATCTGCTGTGCCATTGACTGCCGCTCTAGGACAGAAAACCGCTGCAACAGAGGTTGGCGCATACCTAAAGAAATTCCTAGCAATAGGAGCAACAGGCTCCCATTACTGAATAACAGGGCTTTGACGCGAACATTCACAGGGGTTTAGGGTGAGGGATAAGCTAGTCTAAGAGGGTGTTTGAAAAGGGTTGTCCCAAGTCTGATTTGCCACCAAGAGACAGCAAAGACGCTGATTTTTAAGGACATTAGCCTACGACCTCGGTATAACCTGAGACGCTCTTTGACGTTTCAAACACCCTCTAAAGGGTACCCAGACTTGATCTCTGACACAAACTAATTGCAACCCACGGCTCATACAAGCTAGCACTCAGATAACGGGATGGATGAAGGGCACTGATGCACAATCCGCATCTGTTGCCCGCCGCCATGAAGATCCAAACCTCCAGTTTCGAATCGCTTGGCAAGGGAGAACTGTACGCCCTGTGCGATCGCCTGCTCACGGACGATGCCGACGCGATCGCAGCCCCGGCGGCTGTACCGCCCGTTGCAATGCACTCAACCCCACCTCGGCCCCCAGGGCCAGCAGCGCTACCGGCACCGCCCCCACCAGCAAAATAGCCGGGTCGTAGGCCGCAAACCCCAGCACAATAAATGCCCCCAGCCCGCCCGCCCCCACAAAGGCGGCTAGGGTGGCACTGGCGATCACCTCCACCGTAGCGGTTTTGATGCCCGCAATCACCACCGGCAGCGCCAGGGGAATCTCCACGGTTTTGAGCATAGCAGCGGGGGGCATGCCCATGCCCATAGCCGCCTCGCGAATGGCCGGGCTAATGGTGCGAAAGGCCACATCGGTGCTGATCAAAATCGGCGGCATGACCAGCAGCGTGAGGGCCAGCACCGCTGACCAAAAACTCAGCCCCAGCACCGGCACCGCCAAAAACAGCACCGCCAGACTAGGGATCACCCGCAGGGCGTTGAAGCCATTCAGCATCACCGTGGAGACGAGGCGCGATCGCGCGCTCCACAACCCCAAGGGCAACCCCACCAGCAGCCCAATCGCCAGCGGTACCGCCACCAGCAGCAGATGCTGGGACAGGGCGGTGACGATGCGATCGCCGTTGTCCAGGGCGTATTGGTAGGCGCTGTGCAGCGTAGGCAGCATGGGCAGGTTTACCGACTATCCAGGGCCAGGGAGCCGCCATGGGCCGGGCGCTAGTTCCCCAGAGGCTTGGCCGGGGCGGGCTCTAGGGGAGCGGTGGGTTGGCTGGGGAAGGGAGCAGTGGGCGCAAAGGGATCGACACCGGGCTGTGCATCGCCCCCGATGGGGAAGTCTTCGGGGAACCCCTCTGGGAGCCCCCCCGGCGACCCCTCGGGCAGT
>JAIXVO010000012.1 GCA_027482985.1 Cyanobacteriota bacterium | reverse complement strand
TCTCGATGAAGAAAGATTCACCGATCCGGCGTTGTCGGTGCGGGGTGGCAATCCGATTCTGTTCCCCATCTGCGGCAACTTGCCCGACAACACCTACACGCACCAGGGCAAAACTTACACCCTCAAACAACATGGGTTTGTCCGCGAATTGCCGTGGACAGTGGTCGCGCAAGCAGCCGATGCCGATAGTGCCCGCCTCACCCTCGGCTTGAGCAGTTCTGAGGCCACCCGTGCCGTCTACCCGTTTGAGTTTGAGCTGGCCTTCACCTACATCCTGCAAGGACACAGCTTCACCCTGCACCAACGGTACACCAATCAATCCAGTGACCGGATGCCGTTTGCAGCAGGCTTCCATCCTTACTTTGCGGTGGCAGATAAAGCCCAACTGCGGCTCCACATTCCCGGCACCCAATACGATGACAATGTAACCAAATCGGTGCAGGCCTACTCCGGCGCGTTCGATTTCAACCAGGCTGAAATTGATGCCGCGTTTACGGAAATCTCCAGTCCCGTCGCCAGTGTGGTGGATGAGGAGCGATCGCAGCGGCTCACCCTGTCTTTCAGCCCCCAATTCTCCACGGTCGTCTTCTGGACGGTCAAGGGCAAACCCTTCTACTGCCTGGAACCCTGGACTGCCCCCCGCAACGCCCTCAACACCGGCAACCATTTGCTTTACCTCGATCCCGGTCAAAGCTTAGACCTGGCCATGAAATTGCAGGTGGACACCGTGAGTTAGGCCGCTGCAAGCTGGTTAAGGGCCGATGTTAAAATAAAGCCACTATTTCCGACTGCAACTGATTTGCGATGACAGAGTCTGCAACGCCCCCGCCAACCTCACTTGAATTATTGCTTTACGAAATTGAAGCAACACCCAGAGAACATTGGGCAGATTTATTAGCAACGTTAAGGCAGTTTCGTCAAACCCTGCCATCGACCGCCCCACTAGTCATGGATGAAGCACAAGCACGCAAAAATCAAGCGGCGATCGCCCTTTTAAATTCTTGGCTAGAGGATCACGAAGAGGCCGCAGAACATCAGAAAGCTTGGGAATTTTTGAGCACAGCGATTGATGAAGACCGTTTATCTGATCGCCCACTATTCTCATGAGTCGCATCATTCTGCTGGATGCTAGGCCGTTAGGAATGGTGACCAATCCCAAGGCAAAAGGGGAGCCGTTAAGGTGTCAGCAGTGGTTAATCGCGCTTTTGCATCGCGGTGAAAAAATTGCACTACCTGAAATTGCGGACTACGAAGTTCGACGTGAGTTACTGCGAGCGACATTATTACGCAGCTTGCAACGGCTTGATAGCCTCAAACAAACCCTTGAATACATTCCCATTCAAACTGACACCATGCTACTAGCCGCTGCACTCTGGGCAGAGGCTCGGCAAACTGGTCAGCCAACAGCAGCTGAAAAAGCCTTAGATGGAGATGTGATTTTAGCCGCTCAAGCTCGTCTACTTTGTGATGCCAGCACAGAGGTTTTGATCGCAACGACCAACGTCGGGCATTTGGCTAGATTTACCCCGGCAATGAATTGGCAGGACATTCAATGAGCTGGTTTGACCGCTAGAATCACTCGTTTCTCACCAAACGGCCTGGTAGCCTGGGGCGACGAGATTCCAGCGTTTGCCGTAGGTGTGTACCTGATGGGTCGGTGTGCCATCTGGGGTGACTAACGGTCCGCCCGCATGCGTCCAGGCGAGGATACTGCCGCGCAAGTTGTGGACGACTACCCCTTGCGGCTGGAGGGTTTGGGCAAACAGACCACTGCGATAACCAATCGTGCAATAGGCGACGATCGCTTGCCCCGCATTGGGTTGAGCCGCAAACTCTGTCACTGAAATCGCGCCTGGTAACTGCGAAACCGCCTGTTCTTGGGGCGATCGCACATCCACCAAGACAACCGATTGCGATCGTTGCCATTGCCGCAACTCCGCCACCGAAATGGCTGGCACCCCTGGAAATTGACGAGCGTATTGCTGATACAGCGTCTCAATCCGCTGTTGTCTCGCCTGGGGATCAGCGGGTGGTTTACCAAACCCGACCGTGACCAGCGCATTGTCCCATTGCAGCGCTAACTTTTGCAGGATGGACATCGTTCCTCCGGGTCAGGCTTGAATCATTTGCTCCAGTGCGGTCTGCAAATCACAGGTGAGGTCAGCTACCGCCTGTTTCGCATTTTTGCGTCCTCCCTGGTAAGTGGGCCAGCGATCGCTAATGGAAATTGGTTCCCCAATGGTGATAAAAGCTTTTTGCTCACCGAGTTTGGGGCGTTTAAAGGCATCGCCGCCTTTAATCCGGGTCACCATGTCCCAAATTAACAGCGTCGTATCGGCAAAGCGTTCTGCGGTGGGTTTTTCCTGCACATACTGCCCCGTCACCGCAACGAAACTTTCCACTAGGCGCATATGCCACACCCGCAAATCAGCTTCTTCCGCGACGCGATCGGCTAGCCCTTTCTCCAGCGGCGAAATCGTCTCCAGATTCAGGTCATCCCGATAGATGCAGTCCCACGCCGCTTGTTCTAACCGCCGACAGCGATCGATGACCGTGCCTTTGGGTTGCAGGTTGAAATATTTTTCCGCCACATTCAAGGCGGCATCCAACAACGCATTTAGCCGTGCGGTAAAGAGCTGACTCGGCACTACCGCTGCTGTCTCTAAGGCGGGTGCGTTGGCGGCAGGAACAACTGGTGGCAACGTCACATGGAAAAAGCGACTGTAGTAATCTTCCATCACCGACAGCAAATACTCACCCAACCGATACAACCGTTTGTAGAGTAAGGCTTCATGCAGCCGATCGCCCACAGGAGAAACAGGTTCCAATCCCGTATCCAGTTCCAGTTGCGTCAATACTCGTTCGAGTTGGTCCCAGGGTGGCGTGGTGAACCGATATTGAATGCCGATCGGCAAAATCACCACTTCCTCGTCCCGTCCGGCTTTGCGAATGTCCTCGACACACCAAAAAGCCAGTTGACTGATCCCCGGCTCCAGCGGACTGACAATTTCGTTATGCCCATTCGTCGCGCCTTCGGGAGCAGCGGCTAACGGAAATTGCCCGTTCACAAATAACTCCCGCGCCGATCGCAGCCCCACCAAATCCAACTTACCGCGATGAATCGGGGTGCCGCCCAGCCGGGGAAACAACCACTTTACCCAGTCGCCGAGCCACAAGGGAATGCCGCGATCGTACAAAAAATGAGCATGGACAGGCCGTTGCAGCGGGATATTGTGTTGCTGGGCAGCAGCAGGCACCAATTTCCAGATCAAGTGCCCCATGCAAAACGGGTCTTTCGCTGCGGGGTGCCGAAAGGCCAGCAGGAAGCGGACTTTCCCGGTCTGAAACTGGTGATAGAGGCGGGAAAGCGTTTCGACGTTGGTTGCCTCAATTTCCCGCAGGGTCGTGGTGCGCTGGGTCACGATGGGCAACGCCCACTGAATCACTCGCCGCACCTTGGGGTCAAACGCCGGCGGAATAAATTCCAGGGGTGGCTGTACGCCTTGAATCGTATCAGTCAAACAGACCTCCAAATCATAGTGCGAAAGTCATCCAGTCAAGCGGCCAGAACAAGGGCAACTGGCCAATTTTCCTCTAGTCGGCAATTCTACTCCATCCATGCCAGCTTGTTTGGCTGCAAAGCTAATGCACATGCCATACAGCTGAATGCAGTTGTGGAGTTTTCGCGGTGCAAAGAGCGGTTGGATTGCTCCCTTCGTTACTCTCAGTATGCAAGACGAACCAGGCAAATGAATTAGGCAAATCCCCAAATAATCTTAAGTCTGCCATTCCGCAGCACCTCGCCTTAAACGCCACAGAGCGGCGGCGGTGGAGCGGACGACTGCCTACCAATGGTTAAGAACGGCTTGAATAGCAGGCGCAGCTGGTTTTCATGTCCAATCCTTCACATTCATGCTCTCTATGTATTTATGTGAAGATCTGTATGAAATTGCTGTATTTTACTGGGCTTAGGGGGTGGCACCCTCCACCCACAGGTTCAGGTAAGCCTCTAAGATATATAGCTATCCTATTTTTAACTAACGGAGAAAAATAGGGCGTTAAGCGCCTTCTGTACAAGTGATTTTCATCAAATCAGCAACTGGTTAGATCTCAAATTAATGCTTCAGCTTATGGCTAAGAAGGTCGCATTATTAGTTGGAGTGAGTGATTACGCCTGTGGCTTAAGTTCTCTTCCTGGAGCGGCAAGGGATGTAGAGGCCATGCGGCGGATTCTGCTGGATGAAGCGATGGGGGGGTTCGATCAGGCAATCCCGCTGATTAATCCAGATCGCCAGACGATGGAGCAATCGATTGAAAAATTGTTTTGTGATTTAGATCGAAATGATTTAGTTTTACTCTTTTTTTCAGGACATGGCATCAAGGATGATAGCGGTAATCTTTATTTGGCAACACGAATTACAGAAAAAAACACCCGTGGACAACTGACAAAATCAACGGCTGTACCAGCTAATTTCATTCACGACATCATGGATAGTTCTCGTTCCAGGCGGCAAGTCGTTGTTCTTGACTGTTGTTTTAGTGGAGCCTTTGCCGAGGGCATGAAGGCCAAAGATGATGGCTTTGTTGATGTTAGAAAAGAATTTGGTGGAGAAGGTCGAGCAGTTTTAACATCCTCTACATCAACACAATATTCCTTTGAACAGGATGGTTCTGATTTATCGATCTATACCCATTATTTAATTGAAGGAATAGAGACAGGTGCAGCCGATCTGAACAAAGATGATTGGATCTCGGTAGACGAGTTGCATGAATATGCTGGTAATAAAGTCCGTGAAATTGCTCCCGCAATGAAGCCAGAAATTTATGTTTCTAAGGAAGGCTATAATATTCATCTTTCAAAAGCGCCAGCATGTAATCCCAAAGCTCGCTATCGTAAAGAAGTAGAGCAATTTATAGAGCGAGGTCAAATTACTGAGATTGGACGTACCATTTTAGAAAATTTGCGGAGTAGTTTAAATATCTCGCTTGAAGAAGCTGCGGCTATTGAGGCGAGAGTACTTCAACCCTATCGAGACTATCAGAATAACCTGAACCGATATGAAGTCGCCTTACTAAGTGAGGCTCGTAGTAGCGGCTACCCTCTCAAAGAAGAATCACGAAAAGCACTAAGGCTTTTGCAGCGATCGCTACAGCTCAAGAGTGAAGATGTAGTTACAGCTGAGGAATTAATCTTTCAACAGATAACTAGCAAAAATGTTGTTTTTCCCTATTGGAAAATCTTTGTTTGTATTGGCATAGTCCTGTCAATGTTAAGTCTTGTCGGCTGGTTTTACTGGAAGCTAGGAAAAAACGGGATAAAATCCTATCACCCGCTATTAATTGTCCCAGAGTTACTTACAACAGAAGAATGTTTGTGGCTAGTTAACGAATATGACAGAAATAATTTAGAAGTTAGAAAGGCAGTTGGGTTAACCGAAAGTGAAACCAGGACAAGCTGTAAGAAGCTCAACGTTCGGATCACAGAAAACTAGCAGTATCCTCAAAGTTGGATTTTATACCTTGAACCTTTCCCGTCCGCATTGCCTCCCCCAATAGGGCTAACTAAGGTTGACTGCGCTCTGACAGGCAATCGGTTTTCAAAGGAATGGTCTTTGGCTAAAAATAGCATCCACAGTCCTGATTTTTACGTGCAAGCCAGAAAAGGTGATTGTCAACCACAAACTGGAGGCTTGTATGGGGAGCAACAGTTCTCGTCTGCTCATCAAAATTGTAGGTGCTCTCGGTGGGCTGTTGATTCTTACTATGCTAGTGATTTGGGTCTTGCCTCTTAATCTAGCGAACTTGACTCAACAAACTGATAGTTCAAAAGTTCTAGCTCAGAGTGGTTGTACCCCGACTAAGATGCCAATTAATTCGAGTTACAGTGTCTACAGCAGCCCTGACTTACAGCAAACACCGATCGCGAAAACGCTTGCAAATCAGATTTCTGTCGATGTTAAGAGGTGTGCAAACGGTTGGGTTCAGGTTCAAGGATGGTTCAAAATTCGTTGAACCTGCCTACCTGTAGCGGCCTGCGGTGGGATTCGTGCTGCCATTTGGAGTGCGGACTGCGAACCCAAGCAGGCAATCATCCTAAGCTGTTACGCATTTAAATTTCTTGGTCAATCCTTTGTTGGCAAGGGCTTCAGAGGATGGAATATGCGGTTTAGCTGAATAACAGCTTACTAGCTATTCGGGTTCAAGCAGGTTCAAGTTCAAGTAGGTTCAAAGTCATAATTCATCGGCATTAGCCCTTCTGCCTTCTGCCTTTTTACTGTTGCCTTACGACACTAATAAGATGGCCTTATGACAGTAGTTGGAACTGAAGTTTTGTTGCTCTACAGACGGTCGTGAACGCAATGCAGGACGAAAAAGCCGCTGGTGCGAATTCAGGCGACCTGATTGGCTATCTATCAGGCTGCTAGCAAGCCCATTTACTCAGTCGGGTGCTTTAGCTGCGTTGCGATCGACCATTGAGCCGTTGTGATCTCGGTTTGCCATCAGTTTAGAGAACAACTGCGGAACCTCGAAGCCATGTCGCAAGACGGCGAAGCTCGAAAATATTTTAGGAAAAACAAAAATTCGCCACCATCACTGAATTCCCGCCCTCGGGTGGAATCGTTCATACTAGGTGTAGCTGCCAGCCTGTGTCGGCAATCGTGGTTGCTCGACTTGGGCTGGCATTGCAACCCTATCACCAGACGTTGTTAGCAGAGGATAGAAGCGTGCCCGATATTCAGGAACTCACGACTCAGGCGAAAGATATCGCCGCGAAATTAGGGATTCGCAAGTTTGATATTTATGGCGCGACGGTCGATGAAACGACAGTCAAAGTCGATCAGGGCGAAGCTGATCAGGTGAAAGCGTCCAGTCGTGCCAGTGTGACGGTGCGGGTGTGGAACGACGAGCAAACGATGGGCGTGACCTCCACCACCGACGTTGATCCGACGGGGCTAGAACTGGCGCTGAAGACAGCTTATGAAGCGAGCTTTTTTGGCGTGAAGGAGAATGTTCCTGATTTCAGCCCGGAGGCAACCGCACCGATTACGGCAACGGGCAAAGATCCGGCAGCACCCGCGCCTGTGCCGATGTTGCTAGAAAAATTGATTTATGCTGAAAAGACCTTGATGGCCGCGCATCCGGCGATCGCGGGAGTGCCCTACAATGGCATGGCGCAACGGTTGAGCGATCGCTTTTACCTCAACAGTGATGGGGCAATGCGGACAGAAACGCGATCGACCGCATCGGTGTACCTCTACAGCAAAACTGAAGCGGAAGGGAAAAAACCGCGCAGTGCCGGAGCCTTTCGGATTAGCCGCAGTGTGCCGGAATTAGACCTGGAAGGCTGTTTGCAGGAAACAGCGGAGAAAACCATTAGTCATCTCGATTACGCCAAAATTCCCACGGGCAAATATCGGGTCGTGTTCTCGCCCGAAGCCTTTTTGAGTTTGCTGGGCGCGTTCTCCAACCTGTTCAATGCCCAGAGCATTCTCGATCGCCAGAGCCTTTCCACGCCGGACTCTTTGGGCACTCCCATTGCCTCCCCCCTGCTGTCCGTTGCCGATGACGTGCTGCATCCGGAGAACGCCGCCCCGATTACCTTTGATGGGGAAGGCACGCCCACCCGCCGCATTCCTCTGATTACCAATGGCGTGCTGTCCAGTTTCATTCATAGCGCGGGTACAGCTAAACGCTTTGAAACCCAGCCCACAGGGAATGCCAGCATTGGAGCCAAAGTCAGCATCAGCCCCAACTTTTTCCATGTGACCGCCGGGGAAGCCGCACCGCAATCCTACAGTTTGGCGGAGGCGGAAAATGTGGTGTTAATCGATGATGTGCAAGCCCTCCATGCCGGGGTGAAGGCGTTGCAAGGCTCCTTCTCACTCCCGTTTGATGGCTGGTTGGTGAATCGGGGCGATCGCACTAGCATCGAGTCTGCCACGGTTGCCGGAGATTTCTTGGAACTGCTGAAGTCCATCATCTACGTCGAACCCACGGGACACCTGACCGCTGCGGGCGTTTGTCCTTACATCTGGGTGGCAGAACTGTCGATTACGGGGGATTAATTGCGCCATTAAGTACGCCATTGGGCGATCGTTTCTCGTACAGTGGTAAGGGCGTTTGGTTGAACGCCCTGCCTCTGTTCTCATGCCCGACTGACCGATGAAAATTGCCACCTGGAACGTCAATTCCGTCCGCACTCGTCTCCCCCATGTCGTCCACTGGCTCACCGATAATCCAGTGGACATCCTGTGTTTGCAGGAAACGAAAGTCGTGGATGACAAGTTTCCCCTGGAGGCATTGGCGGCAATTGGCTACCAGGCGGCTATTTATGGTCAACCCAGCTACAATGGCGTGGCGCTTTTGAGCAAGGTGCCGTTGAGTGATGTCAGCCGGGGTTTTGCCGCCATTTTGGGTGATGCCGTGACCGAAATGGATGCTCAAAAGCGAGTGATTACGGGTATTTTGAACGATGTGCGGGTGGTGAATCTGTATGTCCCGAATGGTTCCAGCGTCGGCAGTGATAAGTACGCCTACAAACTCCAGTGGCTCAGCGTCTTGCACGATTACCTCAAAGCTTTGTTGCAGGAACCCAATCACCTCCTGGTGTGTGGCGATTTCAACATTGCCTTGGAGGACATTGATATTCACGATCCGAAAGGGCGCGAGAAAGAGGTAATGGCGACGGATGCCGAACGCTTTGCCCTGAAAGCGATTCTGGAACTGGGACTAGCTGATGTGTTTCGCAAATTCACCGCAGAAGGGGGTCACTTTAGCTGGTGGGACTACCGCGCCGCCTCCTTCCGTCGCAATGCGGGCTGGCGTATCGATCATATCTATGTGACGGCTGGCCTCTATGAGCAGGCGATCGCCTGCACCATCGACAAAGCCCCCCGACACCTGGAACAACCCAGCGACCACACGCCCGTGATCGTCGAGATTTAGAGCGTGGGCGATCGTCACGATGTCCTAGGCCAGCTGATGGATGCCCACTGAATAGTCAGTCGTCCTTCACTCCAGCGCGATTGCAGTCAACCTTTGAGCGTTGGGATTATAAGGTGGTGCGGATCTGACAGGTGAGAGCTTCTCTCTAGAGGTGGGTAGATCATCCGGCAGGAATAGTAGATAGTGAAGGAAAATGTTGCTCACTCACCCTCATTACTGCCATGTATCTAGTTACTGGAGCTACCGGAGATTTAGGTCGGCGGATTGTGCGACTGTTGCGATCGCGGGATCTACCCGTCCGCGCCTTTGTCCGTTTGACTTCCCACTTTTCAGAACTAGAGAACCGGGGGGCGGAGATCTGCATCGGCGACTTGCAGCGATCGGCAGATATTGAAAAAGCCTGTCGGGGGATTCGCTGTATCATCAGCGCCCACGGCTCGAACGAAGCGACGGGGGGAGCAGCCAGTTTGGATTATCGCGCCAACATTGACCTGATCGATGCCGCCAAAGCTGCCAATGTCGAGCATTTTGGGTTAATTTCCGTGTTGGGGAGCGATCGCGGTTACGAAGATGCGCCCGTCTTCAAAGCGAAACGAGCTGTCGAAAAATATCTGCAAACCAGCGGCTTACCCTACACCATCCTGCGGCCTTCTGGGTTTGCATCGAATCTGTTGCCCCTGGCCGAACGCTTTCGCCAAACGGGGATTTACCTGTTGATTGGGGATCCGCAAAACCGTTCCTCCATCGTCAGCACCGATGACTTAGCCCGGATGGCGGTGGATGCAGCCAGTATTCACAGTGCCCACAACCAAATTTTTCCCGTGGGTGGCCCGGAGATTCTCAAACGCGAAGACATTCCTCACATCTTTGGGCGAGTGTTTAATCGCGAACCGATCATTGTGAATCCGCCCCTCCTGGCTGTGGATGGCATTCGTAACCTGGTGGGGGTGTTCAACCGCGATCTCAATACCACCCTCGGCACTTTCCGCACGTTATTAGCCAATGAGTTTTTCTGCACCCCAGAAGAAATCGCCCACCTGGAACTCACGTTTGGCTTTCAACTGGAAACCCTGGAACACTTTCTCCGCCGCTACCTGGGTGTTTAGACTGCCAGTTCTCAATCAAGTTGAGGTTTGGGCAGAGGGCTGAATCTCTTGCTGCAATCGCTCGACCTCTTCAACTGACAAACCTGTGGAGGGCGCGATAATATCGATCGCAACACCTCGACGGAGAAGATTAGTCGCAATTAAACGGCAAGCTTCTTGCTGCGCTTCTCTTTGAAGATCCTGGTATACTGTCGATTCTTGCATAATGTCCCGCCGCAATATCCGATCAACAACTGTATTGTCTACGAGCGATTTTGAGAAGAGGACGGGAGGTAACTGTTAGAAAAATAGTACGATCGCTCTCGACATTTGCCCAAAATCCGGTATAACCGAGAGAACAGCGATCGCGGGTAAGTATGACTCAATCTCGGGCTTCTTCTACGCTCACGGCGGCAATGGTGCCAACGACGGTGATTGGCACGGTCAAAGGTCCCGGTGAAACGGGGAATCAGTATGTCTTCATTACGGCAGACAATCGCTATGTCAAGATTGGCGAGTTTGTCTACTACGAAGTGCAGGAAGCCGGGAAACAGGTGCATATCCTGGGCAAGATTTCGGGCCGGAGTTTGATTGACC
>JAIXVO010000224.1 GCA_027482985.1 Cyanobacteriota bacterium | reverse complement strand
TGCATATGTATGTATATTTAGAGGAAACCGCACCATGTCCGGTTGGAACTTCAACCCTTTGCGACCACGCAGTCCCTCCAACGGGCACTGGAAGATCGCGAAGTGCATGGGATTTGTGATTTGCGATCGCCCCTCACGGCTGCGTCCACTCCGGCCCAGATTCCCTATCACACCACCTTGCGCGTGCATCGGTTGTACGAGATTTTGCAGAGTGCATTGCCAGCGGCGATCGCCCATCTGAGTTATGTCGATGTGGCGGAGTTGCAGGGCTGGTCTGTGGTGTCTCCGGAGCCACCGACACCGGAATTGGAGGAGGTCGGTTAATGCCTAAATTCTCCTGGAAATGGTTGTATGTGCTGGCGGGGATCGCCTTATTTGTGAAAATGCTGCTGATCCCAAATCCGGCTCCCGATTTGCGGGCGATCGTCGAAACGGTGGTACGCGATGCGGGAGTGCCCAATGCCGTGTCTGGCATCATTTTCCGCAATCGGTTATACGACACGATTTTTGAAGTGGTGGTGTTTACGATCGCCATTATGGGATCAAAGTTTCTTCTCTCGAACGAGCAACCCTCCTGCGCCATCTATCGCTTTACCGACCAGGGATCGATTGTGCTGGCGCGGTTGGGAGCGACGATCGCGGCCCTTGTGGGGATTGAACTGGCAATTCGCGGGCATCTCAGTCCGGGGGGTGGATTTGCCGCTGGGGTGGCAGGCGGAACCGCGATCGGGCTGATTGCGATCACGTCCTCGCCGGAATGGATGGAAGGGATTTACCAAAAATGGCACGCCGCCGCCTGGGAAAAAGTTTCGGTGCTGGTGTTCATTGTCCTGTCGGTGATCACCCTCTGGGGATATGAACTGCCCTTTGGTCAATTGGGCGATCTGTTCAGTGGCGGCATCCTGCCCATTTTGAACATCCTCGTGGCGGTCAAAGTGGCGCTCGGTTCCTGGGCCGCAGTGTTGATCTTTATTCGTTATCGGGGACTGTTGTAGGCAGGGTAAAGGAACCGTCGGCTTGGGGCGGGAAGGCGATCGCCTGCACCACTGCCCCCACGTTGATCGCCCCATAGACATGGGGAAATTTTGCCCCGGTTTCAATTTCATCGTCTTGCCAGGGCGCAGTCAGTTGAGCAGGGTCGATTTGCAGGAGCACTAAATCTGCACTGTCGCGATAGAACTGATTCGCGACCCAGACGACCTGATTCGCATAGGAACAGTGAATAAAACCTTCAGTGGTTAAACTATCCGCCTGGTAAGCACCCGCCTGTTGAGCTTGCTGCCACTGCGATCGCGGGGTGATGTGGTAAATCATGGTCATCTTGCGACAGAAACGCCAAATGTTGAAGAACTTCCCTTGTATAGAGGGGGATACCGGGCGGTAGCGCTTAAGCTATGCCATAGAGTTCATCAGTAATCGCATTATGAACTACCTCGGACAACAAATCGAAGTTTTAGAGACCGATCTCGGTTGGGTCGGTATCTGGCATCATCACTTAGCGGGACGCATTGAAATCAAGTTTTTCCCAGAGGCTCAGGATGCGCTGGAACTGTTGATGGAGTTAATTCGCCAAGATTTAGCCGTTGTCAGTTTGTTGCGCGTGGTCGATGAGTGGCGTGATTTTGACCACATCGACGAATGGGAACATGGCCTGGTAGCCGATTCTTTAGTGCAGTCAGTGCTGGCAGTTTTGAGTAACAGTTGAGGGGCTGCGGGGTGTATCCAGATCCTCAGGCTGATGCCGTCCCAGTGGGATTTGGCAGTTGAGTGAACGCTTGCAAGAAGGACCACAATCAGTCATGGACTCAACCTGCCGCATTTTAGTGATTGATGATCTGCCCGATAATTTGTTTCTGTTGCGATCGCTCCTGGAAGCAGAAGCCTATCAGGTGGCAGTCGCAGAAGATGGGCAAACAGCCTTAGCCCAACTACCGGAATTTGAACCGCATTTAATTTTGTTGGATGTAATGATGCCAGGGATGAATGGCTACGAGTTGACCCGCCAAATTCGGCGGGACCCAGTGTTCTGTGCTCTACCGATTGTATTGGTGACGGCCTCGATCGAAGCCTGTCGAGTCAAAGGGTTAGCCGCTGGTGCCACTGATTTCATTCGCAAGCCATTGGACTTAGATGAGCTGCTACTGCTGCTGCAACGGTTACTTCAACGCAGTGCCCAAGCGAATCAGCGTGAGTTTTCTTGCCCATTACCAGATTATTCCTAGAAGTGCGATCGCCTCTCCGTTATGCTTGAGTTTATTTTTCACGTTGATTGGCCTAAACTCTTCGTGCCGTCTGTGCCTTTAGCTGAACACTTTTGGCGCGGGACAGTCGTTTATTTAACCCTCTTTGCCATTATCCGGCTTCTCCCCAACCGCCAAATTGGAGCCATGGGCATCACTGATTTGTTGGTGATCATTCTGTTTGCCAACGCCGCCCAAAACTCGATGGCCTCCGAATTCACCTCGATTACGGATGGCTTGATTCTGATCAGCATCATGATTGCCTGGAGTTATGGTCTCAATTGGCTGGGCTTCCAATTTCCTGCCTTCCAACGCCTCCTCTCGCCGCCACCCCTGATCCTGGTGAAAAATGGTCGCATGATCCTGCGGAATATGCGGCGAGAACTGATTACGGAAGGCGAGTTAATGGTGCAATTCCGCAAGCAAGGCATCGATAACATCGCGGAGGTGGAACGGGCATTCATGGAAAGTGACGGCTCAATTAGCGTCATTGCTTACGATCGCTCGTCTCAGCCCGCGCCTATCCGCAAACGAGTTATTTAACCAAACTGCGGGGCGATCGCTGCTTCAGTTGCTTCAGGGCTTGTTGCAGTTCGGTCACGTTGGGCGATCGCCCGCCATACCGCCATTCCACATAAGCCCGCGAAATTTGTTCCACCAGGGTCGCTCGTTGCGGGGGTTGCGTCTCCCAGGCTTGCCGGACATATTCAAACGGGGTTTGCGCCTGCCGTTTGCCGTTCCCCTGCGCCTCTAACCAGTCAATCATTTGCTGATAGAGGGCAGCCACGGGCGGCAAACTCGCCAGCCAGCGGTGCCGTTGCCAGCGTTGCCAGCCCTGCCAAAGTACCCAGCCGACGAATCCGCTGCCTAAGCCCAACAGCAGCAGCGTAAACAAGCCCATCCACCCTTGCTGGAAGAGTTGCACGAACCAGGTCAGAATCGCCACAAACCAGGTCACAACTCGCCCAAACACGGCACCGAAGAAATTGCTCACGGGGGATGGCAACCAACCCGCCACCCATTTCCAAAATTGCTCTAGCACGCCAAAGGTCTGGTCTTCTTCAATCGACGGGGGAATCAGGTCATTGCCGGGAATTGGATCGAAGGCAAACCAGCCGTGTTTCGGGAAGTAAACCTCGGTCATGGCGTAGGCATCGGTGTTGCTGACTTCGTACAAACCTGTAAACGGATTGAACTCACCCGGCGCAAATCCCACCACTAGCCGCGCCGGAATACCGAGCGATCGCAGCATCACTGTCAGCGTCGTCGAGAAATGATCCGGGTAACCGCCTTTGTATTTGAATAAAAAGGCTTCCACCAGGTCTTCGTTGGGATTGAGATAGGGCAGTTCGGGTTGGATGGTGTAGCGTTGTTTGAGTGCCTGTGCCAAAAAGAGCGCCTTTTCGTAAGGGCTAGTAATTGGCGTTTCCGAGGTCGCCAGTAGCGCTTCGGCTTGGGCCCGGACGCGATCGCGAATTTTGTCCGGCATCTGCAAGTACATCTTTTGCACAACTTCGGGGTAAGTCGTCGGAGCCCCGCGCAGACGGGAGCGATCGCGGTAGGGCACCTGGGACACCACGGTATAGGTCAGTCCTTCCGGCAATCCAATCGGCGATCGCAGTCCCCCCTCAATGTCCAGCGCCACTTCGGGAGTCGGGAAATACAGTTCGCGGGGATAGGACATCGCCGGAATGACGTTGGGCAGATCGGAAACCACGGTGTAAGTCTGCACCACTTCCCGCTTTTCCGATAACGTCACTGGCACCGGAATATAGAACTGATACGACCAGAACGAGCGCTTGATGGTATCGGTTTTGTCGTTGCGAGAAATTTCCCACCCCTGCCCCAAATAGCGGTCAAAGGCCATCACCCGCCAAAAACTGCGAGCTTGCGATCTCACCCGCATCACGACTTTCGGCTTCATCATGCCGCGCAAGTTCTGGTTAATCCGACTCCCAAATCCATAGTAGAAGTCTTCATCCATTTCGCCGGGACCCGTTGCCTGCTCCTGTCCAGCACCCGTTCCCGTCCCCCCCGGATTATTCCCCTGCCGCACGTAACCCGGATTAATAATTTGCTGATTGTTCTGAAAATCCTGATTGATCTGCCCACTCACTGGAAAAGTCCGCAGTTGATATCCCGGCAACCGTGGCATCATCACAAATAGACCCAAGCCCAGCACCAGAATTACGCCCAAAAACACACCCAGGCGACGCAGATCTAAGCCCACCCGCTTGAACGGGGAGCGATCGGGCGTTTCGGTTAACTCCAGACGAGAGCGGTAATCCAGGACTAAAACGGGGAGGGCGATGACCAAAAAGGCAAACAGCAACAAGCCAAAAGTCATGGTTTGGCTGAGGGTGCTGGCAACGCCAATCAGGATTAGCCCAATGATCATGGAATAGCCTAAATCCTGGCGGCGCGGCATGTGGAAGCTATGCAACACCTGGAGCTGGATCAGCAATTCCGCCAAAATGATGCGCGTATCGTTGAGGTTATCCCGCAACCCCATGAAAAACGCGGCCAGGGCAAACAGCATCCCTACCGCAATACAAAATTTGGTGACAATATTGCGTTTGCGGCGATGCGACCAACTCCAATACCCGCCTAACACACTTAGGGGAATGGCCCAGGTGCTGGTTTGAGTCTCGGCTGCGATATCGGTGGCAATAATCCCCACCACCACCATTGCCAGAGTCAGCACCCGCAACAGTAAAGAATCTTCAATTTGCAGTTGGGGTTGATGGGCGAGACGATGCTGAAAGCGCTGCACCACAGGCAGCGATCGCAGCCAATTGCCGACGGAGGAACTAGCCATAGCGAGAATTCAAGCGAAGGAGCAAACACAAGTCTTTATCCGTTATCGCTTATTCTCCCCATTTAGACCACTCGTGAGGACGACTAACGACTCGAAGTTACCGCGATCGCGCCGTAGCCTGAGCGCATTCCTGGCAACAACAAGAGGGCCACCTGGTTGGTCGCCCTACTTTGCCAGTTGTCTCATGCTCAATCAAACTCTAATTGAGCCGTAACGTGAATACCAACGGTTGTTCGATCGCCGCCAGCCGCAGTTCCACAGTGTATGCTTGACCGACTTGGGGATCAAACAGTTCGGCACTCAGAACACCAGCCGTACCCCGTTCTGAAGCCGAGCGGAATTCCCCCTGCCGCACCGCCAAACTACCGCCTGTGGGCAAAGTTGCCTGTAACCGCACACTGGGGGTTGCCGTCTGATGATAGGCCAGATGCAAGGAAACCATCCCGGCATCGGTTTCCCATTGGCGATCGCGCTCTGGTTCAGCCGCAGAGAGGGTCAACGTCAGCGTGTTGAGCAGTTCACGAGCCGCCAGCAAAGACAACACCATTTGTTGCGCGGGGGGCACCGTTTCGTACTGAATCGGGGCATCCACAACGGGCGCTTGGGGCGATCGAGCCGCCAGCATCATGACATTATTGGCCTGATAATTCAAAGCGTCTTGCTGACCGGGGAACAGGTCTTCCACGGCTTTCACCAGCTTGGCTCCGTCCTGCAAGGACGACTGCACCAACTCTTGACAGCGCTCCAACAGCGTGGCCAGCACCGGGGCGGGAATCTGAGCTGGAACGGGCAGCTTCAGGTTTTGCACCTGCCGTAGCCAGCCCCAACCGGGGGCGATCGCAGCGGGACGATCAACTAAGACATCAGGAACTTCTGGGGCATCCCCGTAGTCCAGGATCTCACTCTCCCAGGGAAAGAGTGGCGGATTTTTCGCCATTTCATTGACGAGACGACTTTTCAACAAAGCCTGAAAACGTTCTTGCACAACAGGTACATCTCCAAGTTCAAAGGAAGGCTCTTTTGCAAAAGCGGGATTGGACTCAGAGAAATCGGATGTTGATGAGTTCATAGGTCGCGGTGAGAGCAATTCAGTCAAGGATTGAGCGGACGGTTCGATCGCGGTGCACCCCGGCGATCGATGGGCGACTTCAACATCGGGCGGAGACGCTGGGGCAGAAAAGTCCTGCAACAGCATCAGTATACGCCGCTGGATTTCTTCTGAGTCACGATTCATCATTACAAATCCCTATTCATGGGTTGAGGCCCCTGCTCCGGAC